>JAGSPQ010000719.1 GCA_018262385.1 Myxococcaceae bacterium
CACCGGAACTTCCCCAGCCTGGTCGACTGCCGGCCGATCCCCGCGCGGGAGTTGGTCGAGGCGGCGGGGTTTCAGATCGGCGAAGTGCGCCGCACCTGGCTGACCGGGCTGCCGGTGCAGTCCCTGCTCGCGTCGGTGGGTACCCCCCGGTAACGGCCGCGCGCGGCACGCATTCTGCTGGGTGCCCTCGCGAGAGGTGAACCGTGCGATTCCGCGATCGGGAGGACGCCGGCCGGCAGCTGGCGCGGCTGCTGACGAAGTTCGAGAGCGATAACCCGCTGGTGCTGGGCCTGCCTCGCGGCGGAGTCCCGGTGGCGGCCGAGGTCGCCCACGCGCTGGGCTGCGAGCTCGACGTCTGGGTGGTGCGCAAGATCGGCGCGCCGGAGCAGGCGGAGTTTGCGTTGGGCGCAGTGGCCGAAGGCGGGGTGGTCACGCTCGACGAGAACTCGGCCCGCTGGGCCGGGCTGACCACTCCGGAGATCCGGGCCCTCACCCAGCGCAAGTTCGCGGAAGTGGACGAGCGGGTGCGGAAGTTCCGGGACGGCCGCCCACTGCCGAAGATCGAGGGGCGGACGGTGATCGTGGTCGATGACGGAATCGCAACCGGGCGCACGATGCAGGCTGCGCTCGGCGCGATCCGCCAGCGGCGCCCGCAACGGCTGGTGCTGGCGGTGCCCATCGCCGACGTCCGGATCAAGCCGGAGTTTGCCGAGCTCGTCGACGAGATCGTCGTCGTGCAGTGGACCGACCACCTGATGGCGATCGGCCACTGGTACGAGGACTTCGAGCAGACCTCGGACGACGAGGTGATCTCCCTGCTCGAGCGATCGCGCGCACGCCAGGCGGGCGAGGTGCGGGCCGGGGCGGACCCGAACCCGTCGCGCGAGATCGACATCGACGTGGAAGACGTCACCCTGACCGGAACGCTCTCGATTCCTCCCGGTGCGGCCGGCCTGGTGATCTTCGCCCACGGCAGCGGCAGCAGCCGGTTCAGCCCCCGCAACCGCTTCGTCGCCACCCGCTTGCGCAGCCAGGGAATGGGCACGCTGCTGTTCGACCTGCTGACCCCGCTCGAAGAGCTGGAAGACGCCCAGACCGCCGAGCTTCGCTTCGACATCGGCTTCCTCGCCACCCGGTTGGGGCAGGTGACCCTCGCCATCGCCGCCGAGCCGGACGTGCGGGGCTTGAAGCTCGGCTACTTCGGCGCCAGCACCGGCGCGGCGGCGGCCCTCGTCGCCGCGGCACAACAACCCGAGCTGATCACCGCCATCGTCTCTCGCGGGGGCCGCCCCGATCTCGCCGAAGGCGCGCTGCCCCAGGTCCGGGCGCCGACGCTGTTGCTGGTGGGCGAGCGCGATCTCGAGGTGCTCGAGCTGAACCTCAAGGCGCTCGAGGACCTTCGCTGCGAGAAAGAGCTGGCGGTGATCTCCGGCGCGACCCACCTCTTCGAGGAGTCCGGCACCCTCGAGCAGGTCGCCGAGCGCGCGGCGGACTGGTTCGAGCGCCACTTCGTCCCCCGCCTGTACGAGGTGCCCGCCCCGGGCGCGTGACGTGAATCCCATCTTCCTTGCCGGCACCCACTCGGCCGAGTTCGGCGCTGCCCTCGCCGGCCAGCTCGGCGCGCCGCTCGGGCGCAGCACGGTGCAGCAGTTTCCCGACGGCGAGCAGCAAGCGCTGGTGGAGGAAGACGTCGAGGGCGCGGAGGTGGTGTTGGTCCAGTCGCTCCAGCCGCCGGTGGGCGAGCACCTGCTCGAGCTGCGGCTGCTCGCCGACGCCTGCCTGGGCGCGGGGGCGCGGCGGCTGACCGCGGTGGTGCCGTACTTCGCCTACGCCCGCCAGGATCGCCGGGTCCGCCGGGGCGAGTCGCTGGGCGGCGCGGTGCTGGCCCGGCTGGTCGCCGAGGGCTTCTCGAGAGTTCTCGCGGTCGACCTTCACGCCGAGGCGGCCGAGGGCTGGTTCACCTGTCCGCTGGAGCAGGTGAGCGCGCTGCCCGCCCTCGCCGAGGCAGTGCGGCCAGTGGTCGACCCCCGCGCGGTGGTGGTCTCCCCGGACCTCGGCGGAGCCAAGCGCGCCGAGCGGTTCGCGCGCGCCCTCGGGCTCGAGCTGGCGATCGTCCACAAGAGCCGGCAGAGCGGGAAAGAGGTCACCACCCACGGGCTGCTCGGCGAGGTCCGCGATCGGCCGATCCTGATCGTCGACGACCTGATCTCGACCGGCGGGACGATCGAAGCCGCGGTGAGAGTGGTGCGGGCGGCCCGGTGCGCGCCCGACATCACGGTGGTGGCGAGCCACGTGCTGCTGGTCGGGCGGGCGATCGAGCGGTTGGCGGCGGCGGGGATCCAGCGGCTGGTCCACTCCGACAGCGTGCGGGCTCCCGCCGATCTTCCGTTCGCGCAGCAGGTGGTGTCGCTGGCTCCGGCGCTGGCCGCGGCGCTGCGTCCGCTCCCACCGGCGCGGTGAGCGGCGCACGGTTTGCGGCGAGCGTCACCGCCGGCGGCCGGGCCCCCGTGGCACATGGCGTGTACCGAGTGCGCCCATGGCCACAGTGGTGCTCCAGGCGCGTGGGCTCGAGAAGACCTACCGCGTGGGGGAGATCGACATCCACGCCCTGCGGGGCGTCGACTTCGAGCTCAGCGACGGAGAGTTCGTCGTCCTCCTCGGCCCTTCGGGAAGCGGCAAGTCGACGCTGCTCAACATCCTCGGCGGGCTCGACGTCCCCACCCGGGGCACGGTCCACTTCCTCGATCACGATCTGACGGTCGCCAACGACGCGGCGCTGACCCGCTACCGGCGCGAGCACGTCGGCTTCGTCTTCCAGTTCTACAACCTGATCCCCAGCCTCACCGCGCGGGAGAACGTCGCCCTCGTCACCGACATCGCCGACAACCCGATGAAGCCCGAAGAGGCGCTCGCCCTGGTGGGGCTGTCGACCCGGCTCGATCACTTTCCGTCTCAGCTGTCGGGGGGCGAGCAGCAGCGGGTCGCGATCGCCCGGGCGATCGTCAAGCGGCCGGCGCTGCTGTTGTGTGACGAGCCGACCGGCGCGCTCGACGCCGAGACCGGGAGGTTGGTGCTGCAGGCGATCGATCGCGTCAACCGCGAGCTGCACACCACCACCGCGGTGATCACCCACAACGCGCCGATCGCTTCGATGGCCGATCGGGTGATCCGCCTGCAGGACGGGCAGATCGGCCAGCAGACGGTCAACGCGACGAAGAAGCGCCCCGAGGAGCTGACCTGGTGAAGGCGCTCAACCGCAAGCTGCTGCGCGATCTGGCCCGCATTCCCGGGCAGGCGGTGACGATCGCGGTGGTGGTCGCGCTGGGCATCGCCAGCTACCTCTCCTCGGTCAGCACCTGGCAGTCGCTCGTCTACTCGCGCGACCAGTACTACGCGTCTTCCCGGTTCGCCGACGTCT
>JAGSPQ010000720.1 GCA_018262385.1 Myxococcaceae bacterium
GCTCGTCGACGTCCTTCTGGGTGATGCCGTGGAGCGAGCCGTCGGGCTCGACCCGCACGTACCGCAGCGCCACCGGCTCGTAGCCGTGCACCGCGAGCGCAATCAGGAAGAACGACAGCTGGCCGGGGATCTCGCCCCGCTGCCCCTTCATCAGGTTCTCGGTCTTGCTGTCGTTGGCGGTCAGCAGCCCGGCCGAGGTCTTGCGGATCAGCTCGAGGCTGGTCTTCAGCTGCCTGGCGTCGATCTGGTGGATCCGCCGCGGATCGCCCGCGTGCTCGAGCGACATCGTGGTGATCTCTTTGGCCTCGGGCCAGGTGGTGAGCGCAGAGATCAGATCGCCGCCGCCGAACGGGTAGACGACGGTGGTCGGCAGGTTGGCCGTCTTCAGCTTCTGCAAGAAGGGCGAGGCGACGTTGATCCAGGTCTCCTGGTACTTGTCGGTGCGCTTGTGGAGCTCCGCGCAGTGCTCGGCGACCACCTTCTCGTCGATGTTCTTCGGCAGCGGCGCGTCGCCCTCGCAAGCGACGACCCGGAACAGCAGCTTCGCCTCGGCGGTGAAGTCGAGCGTCGCGTCGGACGAGGGAGGAGGCGAGGCCTCTCCGGCAGCGAGGACGAGGAAGAGGGGCAGTGCGAACATGGAGCGCGGCTTACCCCGGCCGTCGATCTCTGGCCAGATGGTTACTCGGGGCGGGCCGAGCACTTCGAGCCGGTGCACAGCCCCCGCTGAGGCTGGCAGGGACCGCAGGCGACCGCGGGGGTGGGGCCGCACTTCGTCCGCAGGCTCTGCAGATCCGTCTCGTAGCGGGTGACCTGGGCCTTGTTGACCGCGGTGTTGGGGCAGCCGCACACGTTGCAGGTGTCGCCCTGGAACACCGGGACGCAGTCGACGTCGGTGGCGCAGCTCTGGTCGTAGCTGCCCGAGCTGATCACGGTTCCACTGCCGCACGCGCACAGCACCAGCAGACAGAGGGCGAGGGTTCTCATGAGGCCGCACGCTACTCCAGCGCCTCGACTCCCTCTCGGTTTCGGCCCGGTGGCGAGGATCTCGGGGGAACCGATTTCTGGGATTAGAGTGCCGCGCCGTGACTGAACCGCAGCCCCGCAAACTCTTTGGCCTGTGGTCCGGCGTCGGGGTGGTGATCGCCAACATGGTGGGCAGCGGCGTCTTCCTCTCCTTCGGCTACATGGCGCAGTCGCTGCCCCCCGGCCCGCTGCTGCTCGCGTGGGTGATCGGCGCGGTGCTCGCGCTCTCGGGCGCCTACGCCTACGCCGAGGTGGCCCGGCTGGTCCCGCGCAGCGGCGGCGAGTACCGCTACCTCTCGCAGTTGCTCCACCCCGCGCTCGGCTACCTCGCCGGCTGGGCGTCGCTGCTGGTCGGCTTCTCGGCGCCGATCGCGGTCGATGCGCTGGGGGCCGGCGCCTACCTCGCGACGGTGATCCCCGGCACTCCGCCCACCGCGGTGGCGGTCGGGCTGGTGGTGGGGCTGACCGCGGTGCACGCCGTCGGGCTCCACCTCTCGGCCCGCGCCCAGAACGTGCTGGTGATCGTGAAGGTGGTGCTGGTGCTCGGCTTCGTCGTCCTCGGGCTGGCGGCCGGCACCGTCGCCTGGCCGACCTGGGTGCCGCCCACCCCCACCGACGGCTTCCCGCTCAAGGAGATGGTGGGCAGCCTGTTCTTCATCGCCTTCGCCTTCAGCGGCTGGAACGCCGCCGTCTACGCCGCCGAGGAGTTCGACGACCCGAGCCGGACGGTGCCGCGCGCGATGCTGATCGGCTGCGGCCTGGTGGCGGCGCTGTACCTGGTGGTGAACTACATCTTCGCGGCGAACCTCACCCCGGCCGAGGGAGCGATCGTCTTCCAGGGCAACAACGTCACCGTCGGCCACGCGCTGATGAACCGGCTGCTGGGCGAAGGGGTGGCCTCGCTGATGAGCCTGATCATCGTGCTCGCCTTCGTCTCGGCGATGTCGGCGATGATCATGATCGGCCCCCGGGTCTACTCGGCGATGGCGAAGGACGGCTTTCTGCCCAAAGGGTTCATCGGGGTGGACGGCAAGCCGCCGACGATGAGCGTGCTGCTCCAGGGAGGGATCGCGCTGGTGCTCGTCTTCACCCAGTCGCTCAAAGAAGCGCTCACCAACGTCGGAGCGATCCTCGTCCTCTTCGCCGCGCTCACCGTGCTCGGGCTGTTCCGCGCGCGGCTGCAGGGGAAGGACGTGAAGAGCTCCGCGCTGGTCGCCGCCGGCGTCTACTGCGTCTCGGCGGCGTTCATGTTGTGGACGGGGTTCAAGGACAAGCTGCCGCTGCTGGCGGGGGTGGCGGGGGTGACGGTGGTCGGCTTGATTGGATGGACGCTGACCCGGCGCCCGGCGAAGGTAGCGACGCCATGACCAAGAAGCTGGGGCGCTACGAGCTGGTCGAGCCGCTGGGCCAGGGGGGAATGGGCGAGGTGTGGCTGGCGCGGCTGTCGGGAGCCGGCGGGTTCGAGAAGCCGGCGATCGTGAAGACGGTGCTGCCGTCGCTGGCGAAGGACGAGCAGTTCGTTCAGCGCTTCCACCACGAAGGGAAGGTGCTGGTGCACCTGTCGCACTCGAACATCGCGCAGGTCTACGACATGGACCAGGCCGACGGCGTGCTGTTCATGGCGCTGGAGTACGTGGCAGGGGTCGACGTCTCGCGGCTGGTCTCGCAGGTGGCGAAGCAGGATGAGCTGATCCCGGTGCCGGTGGCGGTGTTCATCGCGTGGCAGGCGGCCGAGGGGCTGGGGTACGCGCACGGCAAGGCCGCTCCCGACGGGGTGGCGATGGCGATCGTCCACCGCGACGTGTCTCCGCAGAACGTGATGATCAGCTACGAGGGCGAGGTGAAGGTGATCGACTTCGGCATCGCGCGCTCGACGGCGCGGAGCCACTCGACCCAGGCGGCGATGGTGATGGGCAAGCTCGGCTACATGGCGCCCGAGCAGGCGCTGGCCGAGCCGGTGGACGCGCGGGCCGATCAGTACGCGCTGGCGGTGCTGCTGTGGGAGCTGCTCGCCGGGCGCCACTACATCGGCGCCGGCACCACCCCCGAGATCATGGTCGCGATGGCGCAGCCGAAGCGCCAGCCGCTGCCGCCGCTGCGCAGCGAGGTGGACGCGGGGCTCGACGCGGTGGTGCAGAAGGCGCTCTCGCGCTCGCCCGCCGATCGCTACCCGACCACCGACGACTTCGCCCGCGCGCTGCTGGGCGAGCTCAACCGCCTCGGCCAGCCGACGCGCAAGCAGGTCGGCGACTGGGTGAAGCTCAAGTGCAGCGAAGCGTACGAGACCAACCAGCGGCTGCTGTCGCGGCTGTCGACGCTCAGCAAGCTGCCCGCCCCTTCCCCCACTCTGGATCACACCAACGCTCAGACGATTGCCGCGCGAGGGATTCCCGC
>JAGSPQ010000721.1 GCA_018262385.1 Myxococcaceae bacterium
CAACCTGCCTGGCGGCGCCCGGCCGCCGCGCCGCCCCCCGTCGCTGGAAGAGTACTGCCGCGGGCGGATCTCTCCGGCCGAGCTGAAGGCGATTCGGCAGCGGTGTGCCGAGAAGGGCGAGCCGCTCCACGACGCGGTGATGGAAGCCGTCGGTTGGCCGGCGATCCCCTTCGACGGGAAGCTGCTGGTCTCGCACCAGGATGCGCTGCTGCTGGGCGGCAAGGTGCAGGCGCCCAATGGCTACGCGAACCACGTCACCTTCGTCGACCCGAAGCTCTGTGAGGCGTGCGGTGAGAAGGTGTGCATCGAGGTCTGCTCGGGCCAGGCGCTCTCGCCCGCTGACGGCGTGCCGCGGTTCGATCGCGAGAAGTGCGTGCACTGTGGCGCGTGCATCTGGAGCTGCACCCAGCCGCGCGCGAATGATCCGGAGCGCCGCAACATCGAGTTTGGCGCCGGGGCCGGCGGGCTGCATTCGGCCGAGAACTGAAGTCTTCACTGATTGGGAGGTTGATCCATGAGCGCAGGTTTTCACCTGGTGGTCTGCGGCAGCCTGGTGCCGGACCCGCTGCAGACGCTGGAGCCGGTGGTCGGCCCCGACGGGCCGGGCCTGAAGAACGAGCTGATGTTGCCGGCGATCCTCGACCCCTGGGCGGGGCACGCCTTGAACGAGGCGGCGAACCTGGCCAAGCAGGTGCCGGGCAGCAAGGTGTGGCTGGTGAGCCTGGGGCCAAAGGCCAAGCTGCAGCAGCTGATGATGTCCGTCGCGCAGAAGGTGCCGTTCGAGCTGGTGGCGCTCGACGGCCCGGCGCGCGGCTTCACCGACGCGTGGGAAGTGTCCGAGGCGCTCGCCGGCGCGATTCGCAACATCGCGGGGCTCGACCGCTCGCGGCTGCTGCTGTTCGGCGGCTGCGCGTCGGCCTCGCGCGACGCGGGAGTGACGATGCAGATGATCGGCGAGCGGCTGGAGATCACCGACCAGTTCCTCGGGGTCGACGAGCTGAAGGTTCAGCCCGATGGCTCGCTGCGCGTGCTCGAGCGGGTCGAGGGGGGGCAGCACCTCGCCTCGGTGTGCGCGGGCCCGCCGCTGGTGGCCGCCTGGGCGACCGGGCACCTGCCCGACCCGGCGAGCAACCCGCAGCTGGGGATGCAGAACATGCGGACCATCATGCCGGCGCTGCAGAAGGCGCCGGCGGTGAAGCTCGGCACCGGCGGGGTGGAGTTCGCCGAGGTCGAGCTGCCGACCCAGCGGCGCGAGACCCGCATCGTCAAGGATTCCAACCCAGATGAGATCGCTCGCGAGCTCGTCACCTGGCTGAGGGGCTGACCGATGGAAAAGATT
The DNA here is from genome assembly GCA_018262385.1 of Myxococcaceae bacterium. Classification (GTDB taxonomy): domain Bacteria; phylum Myxococcota; class Myxococcia; order Myxococcales; family Myxococcaceae; genus JAGSPQ01. The sequence continues at coordinate 1,340 of JAGSPQ010000721.1, forward strand.
CTCTTTCTGGCGCACACCGAGGGCAGCGGCACCCTGTCTCCCGCTTCGGCGCAGGCGCTGGCCGCGGCGGTGGCGCTCTCGAAGAGCCTGCCCGGCTCGACGTTGACGGTCGGAGTCTGGGGCGAGGGCGGGCAGGCGGCCGCGGATGCGATCGCCGGCTGTGGCGCAGTGGCGTTCTTCAGCGTGACCGGGAAGGACTTCGACGTGCCCCGGTACGCGAGCGACGCGGCGGCGGCCGAGGCGCTGGTGCGCAAGTCGGGAGCGAGCGTGGTGATCGCTCCGGCTTCCTCGCGGATCTCGCGGGCGCTGCCCGGAGTGGCGGTGCGGGTGGGTGGAAGGATCGAGACCCACGTGGTCGCCCTCACCGCCACCGGCGCGAAGGTGCAGATCAAGCGCTGGTACTACCGGCAGCGGCTGCAGGCGACGATGTCGCGGGCGCACCGGCCGTGGTGCCTGGTGGTCGACGCCGGGGTGTTCGACGCCTGGCAGGGCGCGGCCGGCAAGGCGAGCGTGGAGGCGATCTCCGTCGCGCTCCCCGAGGGCAGCAAGCGCACCCGGGTCGAGGGCGTGGTCGCGGCCTCGGCCAGCGTGCAGACCATCCGCCCCGACGCGGACCTGCTGTTCGTGGCCGGCGCCGGGTGGACGAAGAAGCAGGCCGACGGCCAGAGCCACGCCAAACAGGGCGAGGGCTTGATCCTCGAGTTCCTCGAGAAGTCGAAGGCCTCGCTGGGCGGCAGCAAGTCGCTGGTGGACCTGAGCGGGGAAGGGCGCGAGGTGCTCTCGTTCATGTCGCACATGAACCAGGTCGGCCAGACCGGTTCGAGCCCGCGGCACCGCAAGGGGCTGTCGACCTGCTGCCACGGCGAGGAGCCGCACGTGGTCGGCTGGCGCTTCATCACCGAGCGGAGGGCGATCAACAAGGACGCCAACTGCGGCTGGGCCCGGGGGAAGGCCGACGTGGTCTACGTCGCCGACGCGTTCGAGGTGATGGCGAAGGTGAACGCGCTGCTGGCGAAGGGCTGAGCCCGCGGCGGATTCAGGCCGGCGGGTGTATGTCTTCGGGGCCATGAACTTCGATCGCCCCGACGCGGAACTGGACGTGTGGCTGGAGAGCTTCCGCTCGCAGATCGACGAGCTGGGGGCCGAGGCCGCGCGCGAGGTGATCGCCTCCGGGCAGCTGCGCAGCGGCGACCTGATCGACGCGCTCGAGGGGTGCGCGCGCGGCGGGGGGAAGGCGGCCGCCCAGCTGCTCGACGAGGCCGCCACCGTCCCCGCGTGGGTCGACTTCGAGCAGATGCTGCCCGGTTCGAAGCTGGGCCTGCGCACGCCGGTGCAGTCGGGGCTGGCGCTGGTGCTGGGCAGCCTGGTCGAGAGCTACGCCTCGGCGAAGGGCGCCAAGGTGCTGATTCGCGGCGGGCGGCTGCACTCGCAGGTGATCGCCCGGCTGCGCGACACCACCAACTTCGTGCTCCAGGTCGCCGCCGCGCGCGGCCCCCGGCCCGGCACTCCCGCCCACCGCCACATCGTCCGCACCCGAATGGTGCACGCCTTCGTCCGCCATGGAGTGCTCAAGCGCGGCGACTGGCGGGAAGAGTGGGGCGCGCCGATCAATCAGGAGGACTACGCCAGCACGCTGCTCGCCTTCTGCCACGTCTACCTGCGCTGCATGCACGCGCTGGGCGTCGACGTCACCGACGAGGAAGAGCGCTCGGTGCACCACCTCTACCGCTGGGTCGGGCAGGTGATGGGGGTGGCGCCCGAGCTGCTGTCGGCGACCCGCGAGGAAGAACGGCTGCTCTACTTGCACATCACCCGCCGCCAGCTGCACCCCGACGACGACAGCCGGGTGCTGGCGCGCGCGCTGATCGACGCGCTCGCCGGGCGGGGGCCGCTGTTCCTTCCCGCTCCCGCGCTCGAGGGCTTGAGCCGGCAGATGCTGGGCGATCAGCTCGCTGACGGGCTCGACTTCAAGCGCTCGGGCCGGTGGACCCACGTGGGCCGGGTGATGCCGGTGGTGAGCTCGGTGCAGCGGGCGGCCGAGAAGCTGCCGGGGATGCTGCCGCGGCTGGAGTCGAT
>JAGSPQ010000069.1 GCA_018262385.1 Myxococcaceae bacterium
GATCCGACCGGAGGCGATTGACGAACGGCTCGGGGACGTTCTTCGCGTAGTGGGTCAGCACGTCCGACAGCAGGGCGCGGTTCTCGGCCAGCTCGACCGACTCGAGCACCGCCAGCAGGGTGGGGACCACCGAGTCATCGAGGCCGGTGAGGTAGCGCACGATGTCGGGCGCGTTCTTCGGCTTGGCGGCCTTGAGCACGTCGCCGATGCGAGAGAGCCGCTGTTCCTCGCCCATCTTCATCTGGAAGCTCTGCAGCAGCAGCGAGATCGGGCTGTCCTTGCCGGCGCGCTGCTCCATCGCGCGCAGCTTCAGCACCACCTGGCCGATGGTGCCGAAGTCTTCCTGCAGCAGCATCGCGTCCAGCAGCTGGACGAACATGTCCTCGAGCATCTTGGCGTCGTCGATGCCCGCCTCGACCACCTGGAACACCGCGCTGATCAGCTTGGGGAACAGGCGCGAGTTCTCTTCGTCGAAGATGTCCTTCTGCAGCTTCGCCTTCATCGTCGCGTCGGCGGTGACCCCGGTCACCACCACGCCGCGCATCTGCTCGACCCCGTCGAGCTGGGCGTTCAGATCGTCCTCGCTCACCCGGGCGAAGCGCAGGTAGTCGTCGGACTCGGCCCGCAGGCGGCGCTGAAGGTAGTCGACCACCTTGTCGACCTCGACCTGGACCTCCTCCTCGCCGAACTCTTCGATCTTGAACCCTTCGACCATGATGAATTCGAGGTGCGGCAGCTGGGCCCGCCACAGCTGGGCATTCAGATCGTCGGCGCCGCGGTCGGGGTCCGAGAGGCTGATCAAGGTGAAGGTGACCAGCTCTTCCACCGAACAGCCGTCGCGGAAGATCAGCTGGCGGATCCCGTCCTTGAAGAACTTGTAGGGGATCTCGCTCGCTTCCGGAAACAGGTCGACCTTGTGGACCTGGAAGTTGGTGATGTCGACCTTCATCGTCAGCGACCCGTACGCCTGGGTGTAGACGACGAGCGCGTCGGCCGCCTTCTGGAGGAACTCGGGAAACTTGGCCTCGGCGTGCCGGTACATCCCGATCTGCTTGATCCCCTTCGAGATGTGGAAGAGGACCGTCTTCGCCCCCTCGACCTGTTTGCGGATCTCGGGGTTGTCCATCGGATCCGGGGTCGAATCCGAGATGTCGATCGCGGTCGGGATCTCTCCTTTCGCCGCTGCCTTCTGCTCCGGTTTCAGCGCCATCGGGGGGGAACCTTAGCTGACGGCCGGGCCCCTCCGTTACTTCTGCGCGGCCTTCGTGCTGCTGGGCTTGAGCAGCATCTCGCGGCCGACCGCCAGCAGCACCAGGCCGATCACCACGAACGGGATCATCGACAGCAGGTCCGAGCTGGGCCCCTTGAAGAAGGGGTTGTGTGCACTTGCCCACTCTTCCAGATGCCGGTTGGTGTTGCTGAGGACGCCCGCCATGAAGGCGATGATGATCCCGGCGATCGCTCCACCGGCGATGTAGCCGGAGGCCAGCAGCACCCCGGGGCTCTTGTCGCCCTCGGCGGTCAGCTCCTCTTCGGTCAGCTTCTTGCCCGCGTGCTTCTTTCGCACATAGAGGTCGACCAGCCACCGCACCAGCCCGCCGGCGAAGATCGGCGTCGACGACGACAGCGGCAGGTAGACGCCCACCGCGAACGCGAGGGACGGGATGCCGGCCATCTCGAGGGTGAGCGCGATCATCACCCCCAGCAGCACCAGCCCCCAGGGCAGCTGGCGGTTGAGGATCCCCTTGATGATGTAGGACATCAGGGTCGCCTTCGGGGCGTTGAACTTGGTGACCTTCGAGCCGTCGGGCCGCTCGCGGTGGACGCCGTTGATCCCCGGGTCGATCAGGTAGGCCGCCTGGCCGTTGGCGTCGACCAGGTACTTCCCGGCCGGGCCGTTGACCGCGTCGGTCTTCTGCCAGACCAGGAACTCGCGATCGTCGGTAGAGGCCTGGGGGCCCTGGAGCTTCTCTTTGTGCTCGAGCTTCGAGACGTCGGCGCGCAGATCGGCGGCGAAGGTGCGGCGGATGATCATCACCGGCGCCCGGGTCTTCGGGTCGACCAGGTACTCCCCGGGCAGCAGCTCGCCTTCCTGCGCGGTCAGCGCGAGCTGGCGGTACTCGCCTTTCTCCTCCGGCATCACGCCCTGGTACACCGGCAGCCCCTCGAAGCGCTGGGGCTCGAGCGGCACCGGCTCGGAGACGTGCTCGAAGCTCACCGGGGTGACGTAGACGGTGGCCGCCTCGTTCAGCTTGAGCAGAATCGGCCCGAGCGCCAGGGCCGAGGCGAGCGCGCCGATCAGAATCGCGACCTGCTGGTGGCGGGGCGTCGCGCCGATCAGGAACCCGGTCTTGAGGTCCTGCGAGGTGGTGCCGCCGTTGGAGGCCGCGATGCAGACGATCGCGCCGACCGACAACGCGGTGACGTAGTAGTCGGGCCCGGTCCAGCCGACGATCAGGAAGATCGCGCAGGTCAGCAGCAGGGTGGCGACCGTCATCCCCGAGATCGGGTTGGAGGACGAGCCGATCTCGCCGGTGAGGCGCGAGCTGACGGTGACGAACACGAATCCGAAGATCACGATCAGCAGCGCGCCGCCGATGTTCATGTTCAACGGGCGGGCGACCACGATCGCGGCGAGCAGGACGACGAGGCCGATCATCACGAACTTGATCGACAGGTCGCGGTCGGTGCGCAGGCCGGCGTGCGGGGTGGGGGCGGCCGACTTCTTGCCGATCAGCCCCAGGTCGACCAGGCCGCCGCGCAGCCCCTGCCAGATGGTGGGCAGCGCGCGCGCCAGGCTGATGATTCCGCCCGCCGCGACCGCGCCGGCGCCGATGTACAGCACGTAGGCGGCCCGGATGTCGTCGGGGCCCATCTGCCCGATCGGGATCGTGCCGGGCGCGACCGGCAACAGGTTGCCCTCGCCGAAGAACGCGATCGCGGGGATCAGCACCAGGTACGCCAGCACGCCACCGGCGCACATGATCGAGGCGATCTTCGGCCCGATGATGTAGCCGACGCCCATCAGCTCGGGCGAGATCTCCGAGGCGACCGAGCCGGTCTTCAGCGGAGCGCCGAAGATCTTCTCGGGCACTTCCTTCCACAGCTTGAAGGCCGCCATCGCGGTTTTGTAGAAGAGCCCGATCGCGAAGCCGGCGAAGATCGTCTTGCCGCCGCTGACTTCCACCGCGCTCGAGTCGACCTGGGCGGCCGCGGCGCGCGACTCGTCGGAAGCGCCGGCCTTGAGCACCTCGGCGCAGGCGGTGCCCTCGGGGTACTTGAGCACTCCGTGCTGCTCGACGATCAGCGCGCGCCGCAGCGGGATCATCATCAGGATCCCGAGCAGGCCGCCAAGCACCGCCACCAGCGCGACCCGGGTGAACTCGAGGTCGAAGCCGAGGATCATGATCGCGGGCATCGTCACCCCGACCCCGAACGCGATCGACTCTCCGGCCGAGCCCGCGGTCTGCACGATGTTGTTCTCGAGGATGGTGCGGTTGCGCATCCCGAACTTCGAGAGCACCCGGAAGAGGGCGATCGAGATCACCGCCACCGGAATCGAGGCGCTGACGGTGAGCCCGACCTTCAGCACCAGGTAGAGCGACGAGGCGCCGAACACCATTCCCAGCAGGGTGCCGGTGATCAGCGGAACGACGCCCAGCTCGGCCAGGTTCGCCGACGCGGGGATGTAGGGCTTGAAGCTGTGCCCCAGGTGGGGCTCCTGGGCCGAAGGCGGGGGCGGGGTCTCGGACATGAGCCGCTCTGTATCGCTTTTCAGCGGATTGCGTCGCGCAACCTGCGGGTGAGGACCTTGATGATCCCCATCGCGATCTCGGGCTTCTCGCTCATGATGTCCTGGAAGTCTTCCCGGGTGATCTTCAGCAGCGAGGTCTCGGTGAGCGAGGTGACGGTCGCCGATCGGGGAGCCGCGTCGAGGATCGCCATCTCTCCGAAGCACTCGCGCTCGCCCAGCTCGGCGATCACCCGATCCTGCTTGTGGACCCGGACCTTGCCGTCGATCACCAGGTAGAGCGCGTCGCCCGCCTCGCCCTCGGCGAAGATCTCGTCGCCCTGCTCGCGGTTCTCTTCCTGGGAGATCAACGCGACCTGTGCGAGGTCCTCTCCGGGAATCTGGGAGAAGAGGTCGATCGATTTGAGGAAGAGCACCTTCTCGACGGTGGAGATCATCGGACGCCCGACGCTTACCACCGCTTTCACGATCCCGCATTCGATACCGCAGCCGCCCCGCCGCTTGCGCCAGGACCTCGTTCATGGACTGGAAACTGCCCGCCCCCAGCTTCGTCGCGATCTTCTCCGCCTCGGCGCCCTCGTGCTGGCCGGTCTTCGCCGGCGAGGCGATCACCCAGGTGGTGTCCGCCCGTACCCTGCAGCGGCTCGCCGGGGTCCTGTTCCTGGCCGCCTTCAGCCCGCCTGGGCAGCCCGCCGCGAGCTGATCAGCGCCGCCTGCCGTCGCACCACCGGCGCCTCGTCGCGCAGCCGCTTCTCGGCGATCTCCCAGGCGCGATCGGGCGCGCGCTGATCGAGGACCAGCAGGCTGATCTCGCGCACCACCGCGCTGGTGTCGCCCGAGCCGTGGGCCATCATGTCGTCCAGATCGGCCGGGGGCTCGCCGAGCAGCGACACGCACCACACCGAGCACGCCCGCACCCAGGCGGTCTCGTCGCGGCACAGATCGATCAGCACCGCGCGCGGCTCCTTCTTCGGCAGCTCGAACAGCTCGGCCACCACCTTCAGCCGCTCGGCCCGGGGCAGATCGTCGAGCAGCGGCAGCAGCCGGCGCTTGAGCTCGCGGCCCAGCAGGTTGTCGAGCAGCTCGACCGCGTTCGCCCGGCGCCGCGGAGCGTCCTGCGCCGCCGCGTCGTGGATGCCCGCGTGGATCTGCTCCATGTCGGCATCGGGATAGAGCACCGCCAGCAGAAGGAAGATCCGCCGCTCGATCTGGGCCACCTTCTCGATCATCGCCGAGGCGAGCAGCGCGCGGGCGGCCGGCTCTCCCGAGCGGGGAGTGTCGGCGTTGGGCCCCAGCGTCAGCCCGAGGATCTCGGCCTGGGTCAGGGTGACGTAGGCCCGCTCGAGCTCGCTCTCGAGCGCCTGTTCGACCGGCTTGCGATCGACCAGCAGCAGCCGCCGGCCCTTCACCGCCCGGGCCAGCGACTTGTACATCCGCGCCCGCAGCTCTTCGTCGGGCTCCTCGAGGTAGCGGGTGATCACGTCGACCGACTCGGTGGTGCCCAGCCGCCCGAGCACCCGCGAGACCGCCCGGCGAATCGCCGGATCCTCGAGCGAGTTCGACAGCACCTTCGAGAGGGTCGGGATCACGCTCGACCCGTAGGCGCTGAGCGCGGTGACCGCCTCGCGGGTCGTCTCGATCGACTGGGTCCGGTAGATCAGCGGGATGACGAACTCGGGGCTCTTCAGCACTCCGGCGGCGTTGATCGCCTGCCGCCGCACCCGCGCGTCGCCGTCGTTCATCAACTGCAGCACCGGCTGGTAGAAGTTCTTCACCCCCACCGCGCCGAGCACGTGGGCGGCGTGCTCCCGCATCACCGGCTCGGGGTTGTGGATCAGCGCCTTGAGCGCCTCGGCGGCCACCAGCACTCCGTCGAGGCCGCCGTACTTGATCATCCCCGTCACCGCCGCGCTGCGAATCCGCGGATCAGGATCGGCGAGGAAGGGCCGCACGCTGCGCACCGCCTTGTCCCGGCCGATCGCACAGAACGCGTCGACCGCCGACGCGCGCACCGCCGGATCCGGATCCTCGAACCGGCGGAACACCGAGTTGGCGAACCGCATCGTCTGCCGCCGGGCGTAGTACTCGCAGGCGGCGGTGCGGATCTCGGGAGAGGGGTGCTCGAGCAGCAGCTCGACCCGGTGATCGAGCTGGATGTTCTCCAGGTGGGGCAGCAGCAGCAGGGCGTTGAGCACCTCGCGCGGATCAGGGCTCTCGAGCGCCCGCACCAGCACGTTGTTGGTCGAGCCGTCGATCACCTTGTAGCGCGCCGACTCGAGATCCAGCCGCCGGCTCTTCAGGTTGTCCTGCAGCGACTTGATGTAGTGCGCCCGGAGGCGCAGCACGACCGCGATCCAGGCCCCGGTCAGCGCGAGCGAGAGGAAGGCGACGGTGCGCGGGGCGCCGCCGAACCAGGCCTTGTAGGCAGCCAGCGAGAGGCCGGCGAGGCCGATCGCGGTCGGCTTGACCACTCCGTCGATGAACGCCTTGGCCTGCACCCGCGCCTGCGACGGCACCGGCAGGTAGAGGATCTGGGTGGTGGCGTCGTTGATCGAGTAGCGGAAGAGGGTGTCGCCGCCCTTGGCGATCGAGGCCGCCCAGAGCGCGCCGAACAGCAGCAGCGCCGAGTTGCCGAGCGCGAGCGAGATCGGCAGCACCGCCAGCGCGCCCACCACCCCCGCCCGGTTGAGCAGCTTGCTGGTGCCGAACAGCTGCAGGCCCAGCGCGAGCACGCCGATCACCGCGCTGAAGTAGCTGAAGAACGCCGCCAGCTCGTTGGTCTTGAAGGTCTGGTTGGCGATCACCTTGAACTGGAAGTCGACCAGGGTGACGGTGAAGAAGGTGACCGCGGCGAGCATCGCGACGGTGCGCAGGTGGCCGGAGGCGAGCACCCGCGCCGCGCCGCCGGTGCGCTTGGCCGCGCTCGGCTTGCCGCTGGCCGCCTTGGCGAACAGCCGCTGCTTGCCGAGGATCCCGCCCGACAGGCTCGCCGCGCCGGCGCCGGCGAGCAGGGTGGTGCAGAACAGCAGCAGCGCCGGGGCGCCGAAGCTGGTGGCGATCTTCGCCCCGAGCAGGCCGACGATGATGTTGGCCGCGGTGCCGCCGGCGCCGATCAACCCGTAGAGGCGCTTGGCCTCGCGGGCGTTGAACAGCTCGTTGGCGAGGGTCCAGAACTGCACCAGGGCCAGCGCGCCCATCACCTCCACGTAGATGTAGAGGGCGGTGTAGAGCCCCTTGTGGTGGCTCTTCTCGAGAAACCAGAAGCCCGCGAAGAGGATCGCGAACAGCGCGGCGGTGCCGACCGCCATCCGATCGCGGCGCACCCGGATCGCCAGCCGCCCGTAGATCAGCCCCGCGGCGGTCACCGCGATCGCCGAGAAGACGTACATCCACGCCAGCTGCTCTTTGTCTCCGTACTGGAGGAACAGGGTGTCGCGCACCGTGCGCCCGGTGAGGAAGGCGCCGACCGCGAAGAAGCTGTGGAGGAACAGCGCGAGCGTCAGCCGGCCTTCCCCGCGTCGCACCGGCAGCAACATCTCGACCACGCGGAGCAGCACGGCCGCGAAATGTAACCCGCCGCCCTTGCGCGAGGGGCGCTATCTGGAGGCCGGGCGGATGGCGCCGATCAGGCGGCTGCGCTCTTCGGCGGGCATCGGCTGGCCGCCGAAGCGGGCGAAGAGGTAGGCGCGGGTCGCACGCGCTACCGCCGGTGCCAGCGGGTGCTGGGACGACTGCAGCCGGGCCGCCAGCTCTTCGATCGCCTCGCCCTCCAGCCGCGCGATCCCCGCCCGGCGCAGCGCACGCTCGAGCTGCTCGAGGAACCCCACCGCCGGGTGGTGCTTGCCGCTCGTGCGGCGGGAGAGCACCCGCATCATCAGGAACACCAGCAGCCCGACTGCGGCAGCCGAGAACCAGGCCCGGCGCGGCGGCCAGTTGGAGAAGCCTCTGGGCTCGCTCCCGTCGGCGTCCGGCCCGGTGCTGCGCGGCGGTCGGACCAGGCTGCGCGCCAGATCGATCTGATCCTGGAACGAGTAGTCGACCACCCGCGAGCGCCACCAGTCCTCCAGCTGCTCGTAGCGGGTGACGAACCACTGCAGCACCGCCTGCGACTGGGCGCTGCGGGCGGTGTCCGGAGTGGCGTCCAGCGTCGCCCAGCCGAGCCCGGGGACGAAGACCTGGGTCCAGGCGTGGGCATCGCCGGCGCGCACCACGTACAGGCCTCCGATCCGCTCGCCGCCGAAGAAGCCGGCCACCACCCGGGCGGCGAACCCCTGGCTGCGCAGCAGCACCGCCAGCGCGGTGGCGAAGTGCTCGCAGTGGCCCTCCTTGCGAACGAAGAGGAAGTCGGCGAGCGGGTCGGCGACGTCTCCGGGCAGCTCGAGGGTGTAGCCGTAGTTGCGCTTGAGGTGCTCGGCCAGCCGGCTGCCGGCGGCCTGCGGGTTGCGCTCGCCTGCCAGCACCTGCCGGGCGAGCGGTTCGACCCGGGGATCGATCGTGGCCGGCAGGCGGGTGAAGCGCGGGATGTCGGCCAGCTCGGTCACCACGCCCCGCATGTCGGCGGGGCGGCTGAACGCGGTGTAGGTGTAGGCGTTGGCGGCGTCGGCGAAGTGAACCTCCTCGTCCTCCAGCTTCACCAGCGGGGTGCGCTGGCTGCCGCTGGTGACCAGCATCGTCGCGTTGCTGAACATCACCGGGGTCTGCAGCCCGACCAGGGTTCGCGCGCCGTAGGCGGGGAGCAGCTCGATGTTCTGCTGGACGGTGCCGCCCGAGGCCTCGTCGAGGAAGACCTGCCAGCGCGGGCGGGCCTCGGCGCCGCTGCCGCTCCACTCGCGCCCGTCGAAGCGGTCGAAGGTGCGGCCGACCCAGTACTGGTCGAGCTGCTCGACCCCCGGATCGGGGATGAGCTTCGCTCGCAGCACGATGCGCGGGCTGGTCTTGATGTCGCCGCCCCCGCCGAGGCGAACCCGATCCGACATCCCGGTGGTGCCGCCGCCCAGCCCCGGGCTCGCCCGGCGGGCGGCGAGGTTCCAGGACAGCCGGGGAAAGAGGACGAAGAAGAGGATCCCGCCGAGCAGGGCGAGGAACACCCCCAGGCCCAGCCGCTGCAGCGCCGGCTGCACCGGCAGATCGCCCTCGATCGGGCGGGGCCCCTCGAGCACCAGCAGGCCGATCGAGAGGGTAGAGGTGATCGCGAACAGCGCCAGGCACAGGCCGAACCACAGCTCGCCGGTCAGCGCCGCGCCGCCGGCGAGGGTGAGCAGCGAGGTCAGGTGCACCTGGTGATCGGTGCTGGGGGTCGGCT
>JAGSPQ010000070.1 GCA_018262385.1 Myxococcaceae bacterium
GTGCTGGTGGTCAACCCGGAGAACACCACCCGGGTGGTCGACTACGCGGATCGTTCGGCTGCGGTGCTGTGGGGCGACGCGACCAGCGCGGCGATCGTCTCCGCCGAGGTGCCCGCGCGGCTGAAGATCAGCGCCACGATGCTCGACTCGTCGCCCGCCGGCTGGGGGCAGGTCACCGTGCCGCGCTTCGGCCACTTCGCCCAGAACGGCAGCGCGGTGCAGCGGTTCGCGATCAAGACCACCCTCGTCTGCCTCGAGAAGCTGCTGCCCGCCGCGCGCGAGCGGGTGGCGAAGACCGGCGGGCAGGTGAAGTTCATCGGGCACCAGGCCAACGGCTTGATGTTGGACTCGGTGATTCGCCGCGCAGAGATTGCGCCAGAAAACCACTTCCACAACGTGCTCGATTTTGGAAATACGGGCGCGGCGGGAGCGCCCTCGGTGCTGTCGGGCGCGTGGGACAAGCTGGTCGATGGCGACACGGTGGTGCTGGTGGTCAACCCGGAGAACACCACCCGGGTGGTCGACTACGCGGATCGTTCGGCTGCGGTGCTGTGGGGCGACGCGACCAGCGCGGCGATCGTCGCAGCTACTCGAAAGAGGAATTGCTGGGCCTGTCGCAGGGAAACCTGGTCGACGATCCTCCGCCCGAGTTCATCAAGCTGCCCGCGCCGCCGATGCTGATGATCGATCGGGTGGTCGAGCTGCAGCGCAACGGGGCGCGCGGGAAGATCGTCGGCGAGCAGGACATTCACCTCACCGACTGGTTCTTCCAGTGTCACTTTCGCGGCGATCCGGTGCAGCCGGGGTGCCTGGGGGTGGACGCGGTCTGGCAGCTGGTCGGCCTCTACTGCGCCGCCGCCGGAGCGCCCGGCTCGGGTCGCGCCCTCGGCTGCAAAGAGGTCGAGTTCTCGGGGCAGATCCGCCCGTACAACAAGGTGGTCCGCTACGAGGTCGAGATCCGCCGCTTCTCGCTGCTGAAGGAATCGGGCTCGGCGGTGGCGGTCGGCACCGCGAGGGTGCTGGTCGACGGCGAGCTGATCTACCTGGTGAAGGACGCGAAGGTCGGGATGTTCCAGGGCATCGCCTACCCCGACTACCCGAAGAAGTCGGAGAAGAGCGTCGGCGGGATCATGGATCGGAGCCAGAGCTGATGCTGACTCCCGGCGAAGTGCTCGAGCTGATCCCCCAGCAGAAGCCGTTTCGGTTCATCGACCGGCTGGTCGAGCTGACCGACGCGCGCGCGGTCGGCGAGTACACCTACCGCCCCGACGAGTCGTTCTACCCCGGTCACTTCCCGGGCAACCCGGTGACCCCGGGGGTGATCCTGATCGAGACGATGTGCCAGACCGGCCTGGTCGCGCTCGGCATCTACCTGCTGGGGCTCGAGCTGCCGAAGGCCGAGGTGGCGAAGACGGTGACCCTGTTCACCGACTCGGAGGTCGAGTTCGAGCGGGTGGTGAGGCCGGGCGACACGGTGCGGGTGACGGCGGAGAAGATCTTCTGGCGGCGGCGAAAGCTGAAGTCGAACGTGGTGCTCACCCTGGCGGACGGAACGCCGGTGGCCAAGGGCACCGTTGCAGGCATGGGAGTGAGCCGTGACAACTTCTGAGCGGGTGGTGGTGACGGGCCTGGGCGTGCTCGCGCCCAACGCCCACGGGCTGCAGGCGTTCGCGGGGGCGCTGCGGGAAGGCAAGAGCGGGATCCGGTTTCACCAGCACCTGGCCGACGTGAACTTCGGCTGCCAGGTGGGCGGAATCCCCGAGGGCGTCGAGGCGCTGCAGAAGCAGTACCTCACCGACGAAGAGCTGCTCGCGATGAACCCGAACATGATCTACGCGGCGATCGCGGCGATCGACGCGTACGCCGACGCGGGGCTGAAGCGGCTGCCGGCCGACGCCGACGAGGTCGACTGGGACACCGGGGCGATCATCGGCACCGGGATCGGCGGCATCGACACCATCGCCGAGAAGCTGGCCCCGAAGACCGACCAGGGGAAAGTGAACCGGCTCGGCAGCACGATGGTCGAGCAGATCATGTCGAGCGGCAACAGCGCGCGGGTGGCGGGGCTGCTGGGCCTGGGCAACCAGGTGACCACCAACTCCAGCGCGTGCAACACCGGCACCGAGGCGGTGGTCGACGCGTTCTTCCGGATTCGCGAGGGGCGGGCGAAGCGGATGCTGGCCGGCGGCTCGGAAGGGCACAGCAAGTACATCTGGGCCGGCTTCGACGCGATGAAGGTGCTCAACCGCACCAGGAACGCGACTCCCGCCGAGGCCTCGCGGCCGATGAGCGGCAGCGCGGCGGGCTTCGTCCCCGGCTCGGGCGCCGGAGTGCTGATGCTGGAGAGCCTGTCGAGCGCCAGGGCGCGCGGGGCGCGGATCTACGCCGAGATCCTCGGCGGCTACGTCAACTGCGGCGGGCACCGAATGGGGGGGAGCATGACCGCTCCGAACCCGACCAGCGTGCAGCGCTGCATCCAGGGCGCGGTGGCGATGGCGGGGATCAAGCCCGAGCAGATCGGCGCGATCAACGGCCACCTCACCGCGACCTTCGCCGACCCGCACGAGGTGGCGAACTGGCAGAAGGCGCTCGGGCTGGCCCCCGAGAAGATGCCGCTGATCCACTCGACCAAGTCGCTGATCGGCCACGCGCTGGGAGCGGCGGGCGGGATCGAGTGCGTCACCAGCGTGCTCGAGCTGCAGCATGGGTTCGTGCACGGGTCGATCAACTGCGAAGACCTGCACCCGCAGCTGACCGCGTTCGCCAGCCGGATTCCGCACCGCACCGTCGACGTCCCCGACCTGAAGATCATCGCCAAGGCGAGCTTCGGGTTCGGCGACGTGAACGGCTGCGTCATCTTTCAGAAGTTCTAGCCAAGCAGCGCACACCCACGAGGAAGTCATGGAACAGAACGAAGTGATGGGAAAGGTCGTCGATATTCTGCGGCCGTTCGTGAAGAACCCGAGCGCCCTCACCGGGATCTCGATGGACACGTCGATTCTCAAGGACTTGAAGGTCAACTCGGCGCGGCTGGTCGACATCGTGCTCGAGATCGAAGACGCGTTCGGGATCGCGGTCACCGACGAAGCGGCGGACCAGGTGAAGACGGTCGGCGACGCGGTGTCGTTGATCCTCAAGACCAAGGCGTAGAGAGGTTGCGGCGGGTCGGCAACGACGTCGTAGATCTCGAGGACCCGGCGATCGCGCAAACGCATCTGCGCGAGCGGTTCGTGGCCCGGGTGTGCTGCGAGAGCGAGCGGGCCCGGGTGGCCGGCTCCTCCGACCCGAAGCTGCTGCTGTGGAGCCTGTTCGCGGCGAAGGAAGCGGCGTTCAAGGCGCTCTCGAAGTCGGGCCCGCTGGTGTTCGCGCACCGCCGGTTCGTGGTCGCCGAGGATCTGCGCTCGGTGAGCTACCTCAAGCAGGTGCTGTGGCTGCGGGTCGACGTCCACGGAAGCTGCGTTCACGCGGTGGCGTGGACGGACGACGAGCCGCCGATCTTTGGGGTCGAGAAGCTCGAGCCGGGGGTCGACGCGAGCGCGGCGGCGAGGGCGCTGCTGATTCAGCGGCTGGGCGGAGGCGGGCTCACCATCGCGCGCGAGCCGCAGCCCGGCAGCTGGAATGGATACGGGCCTCCGAAGTTGTTTCGCGATGGGGTGGAAGTGAACCTCGACATCAGCCTCTCGCATGATGGACGCTTCGTGGGGTTTGCCGCCGATTCGTCCGGCGCGGAGAAGCGATGAAGAAGATCCTGATCGGGCTGACCGGGTTGGGGATGCTGGCCGGGCTGGGCGCCGGCGGGGCGTTCTTGTGGATGGAGCAGGCGGTCGCCGGGGCGGTGGGCCCGTCGAGCGCTCCGGACGTCGAGTTCACCGTCAGCAAGGGCACCAGCGCGCGCGCGCTCGGGCCGCAGCTGGTGCAGCAGGGGCTGATCAAGGACGCCAACGTCTGGCGGTACTTCCTCTGGCGCCGGGGCGCGTTGAACGCGAAGGCCGGCCGCCACCTGGTGAGCGCGCGGATGCCGATGGCCCAGCTGGCCACCGCGCTCGAGGGAGTGCCGATTCCCGAAGACGTGCCCTTCGTGGTGATCGAGGGCTGGCGGCTGCGCGACATCGACAAGGCGCTGGCCGAGAAGGGCTGGTGCAAGAGCGGCGAGTACGTGAAGGCGGCCAGCGAGCCGGCGAAGTTCAAGGCGGCTTTTCCGCTGCCGGCCACCACCCTCGAGGGCTACCTCTACCCCGAGACGTACCAGGTGCCAGTGGCGGGAGTGGATTTGCACACCTTGATCCAGCGGCAGCTCGACACCTTCGGCGAGCGCTTCTTCGCTCCGAACAAGGCCGAGATCGAGAAGAGCGGCCGCACCCTGCACCAGCTGGTGACGATGGCCTCGATGCTCGAGCGGGAAGAGCCGATGCCCGCCCAGCGGCCGACGGTGGCGGGGATCCTGTGGAAGCGGTTCGACAAGAACCAGGGGCTCGGGGTCGACGCGACCAGCCGTTACGAGCTGGAGGAGTGGAACGACCGCAAGGCGTTCCTCGCCAAGCTGCGGGACAAGGACGACCCCTGGAACACCCGCACCCGCATCGGGCTGCCGCCGGGGCCGATCGGCGCCCCGACGGTGGAGTCGCTGCTGGCGGCCGCGCGGCCCGAGGAGAATCCGTTCTGGTACTACCTGCACGACGCGACGAAGAAGCTGCACCCGTCGAAGAACGCGGCGGAGCACGAGGCGCTCCGGGCCCAGTTCAACGTGTACTGACCGGGAACAGGCGGCCGGGAAAAAGGGTCTGGGGGCCGACCGTCACCGCGCCTGTGTTCGCTCAGCTCCTGCTCTACTGACCGGCGGCGACCAGCCGCAGCTGATCACCAACTGCTCGCCGAGCTGACTGATCAGCTGCACCTGGGGGTTGCTCGCGTCGCAGAACTCGAGCGCCGCCACCACCATCCCCATGTAATAGGCAGGCGGCAGGTCGGCGCCTTCGAGCCGCAGCTCCCAGCGGAACGGGCCGCGCTCGACGGCGAAGGCGCTGACGTAGTTGTTGGTGGACGACAGCAACGCGCCCGCGCGCTTCATCAGCGACCGGGGCCCCAGCATCCGATAGATGAGCGAAAACGCCTGGCCCACCAGCGTCAGGTGGAAGCCACCGACCGCGGCGAGGCCCAGCTCGTGCCACGCCTGGTCATCGCTCTTGCCGTCGAAGAGGTGGATCCGCAGCAGGCGCAGGCACTCGAGGCGAACGGCCGCGGGGTAGTGCTCGGCCAGCGGCTGCTCCAGATCCACTCCCGCCTTCCGCAGCTCGGCGCGCAGCGCGGGCGTCAGCTGCGGCCGCAGGGCGCGGACCAGCAGCCCTTCGAACCAGGCGGCGTAGACGCGGCGCTCTGCGGGCGCAGGTCCGATGCTGCTCTTGGACAATGAACTCCCCCGGATGATGCCGCATGCTCGACTGCCCACGCCGGAAGTTCAAGGCCGGCGGCCGCACTTCCACGGACAGGCGATGGCAGGGATAAGTCGACGTGGTCGCCGAACGCGCTACTTGCTCTTCTTCGGATCCCGCGCCGGCGGCTCGCCCGCGGGCGCGACCTTCGCCTTCACGTCCTTCGCGTTGAGCAGCTCGATCACCGGCGCGAAGTCCCCCTCGACCGCGACGCCCCAGCCGTTGCAGCGAAACGTCTCGGCGAGCAGCTTCTTGCCCGCGTCGCTCTTCCCCATCCGGCCGAACGCGCCGAGCACGTCGTTCACCCGCGGGCTCGGAAAGTCGGACGAGGCGGCGATCACCTCGTTGGGCAGATTCCCGGTCCACGCGATCACCCGGTAGTCGGTGACCGGCGGAACGTCGGCGCACCCGTCGGCCTTCAGCGCGGCGCCCTCGGTGGTGGTGCCGGCGGCGAAGGTGGCGACCACGTCGGCCTTGCCGTCGCGCAGCAGCTTGCAGGCGGCGGGGTGATCTCCGGCGAACGACTCGGACGCGAAGAACTTGTCGGGATCGTGGTTCTCTTTTCGCAGCAGCTCGCGCGGGAAGAGGTAGCCCGACGCCGACAGCTTGTTGACCCAGACCACCTTCTTTCCCTTCAGGTCGGCGAGCGTCTTGATCGGCGAGTCGGCCTTCACCGCGAACACCGACCGGTAGGTGAGGCCGCCGTCGCCGGTGCGCATCGCCTTCGACAGCGCCTGCACGTACCCGTTCTTCTGCGAGGCGCGGACGAAGGCGAGCGGGGTGATCCACGCCAGATCCACCGCTCCGGTGGCGAGCGCGTCCGACAGCTGCTCGTACCCGGGGAGGACGACCACCGTGACGGCGCTGCCCAGCGCGGCGGTGAGGTACGGCTCGATCTGCGCCTTGGCCTTCTCGGCCTGCTCGGCCCCGTGGGCAGGCGAGATGCCGAGCTTGATCGGCTTCTTCTCGACCGGCGGCGCGCCGAGGGCGGTGCAGCCAAGGAGGACGGCGAGGGCGAACACGGCGCGCGAAGTGGACATGGGTCCGGTTTCTAGCGCAGCGCTCACTTCCCCCCGGGCGTTTTCTTCCTCGGAAACACCAGCACGTAGACGTCGGGCGAGGGCGAGACCAGCACCACCTGGCGGGTGCCGGCCAGCTTCAGCGCCGGTGCGAACCAGGTCTCCTTCAGCAGGTCCTCGTCCTTCGAGGCGAACTCGGGCACCACCAGGTCGAGCTCGACGTAGCCGCCGTCGATCGCCTGCGAGAGCGACGGGCCGAACGCGTAGGGCTCCCAGCCCTCGAGCGGCTTCAGGTCGTTGTGCAGCGCGCCGCCGTAGAGGATCAGCAGCTTGCCCGGCAGGCCGCCTTCCTTCTTCTCCCGCACCTCGAGCGCTTTCTCTTCGACCTTCTTGCGCACCAGCAGCAGGCTCTTCTCGGCGTCGAGCTTGCCCTTCTCGTCGAGCATTCCGCGGTACTCGTCGCAGCTGAGGATGAGGATGTGGTTGGCGATCCCCTGCGCGTACGAGGCGTCGAGCAGGGTGGTGATCTCGTCCTCGGTCGTCTCGGGGCGCCGGGTGACCTTCTTCACCTCGGCGACCGCCGCCTTCTCCACTTCGCCGCAGCGGCCGTTGGTCATCCACGTCTCGACCACCAGCGAGGTCGCCTGCCCTTTGAGCGCGGGGAGCATTTCGCGGGTGAAGCGGCTGATCGCGCTCTTCACTTTCGGCCCGCCCTCGACCTCGTGGTACTCGCCCACCGCCAGCACCACCGGGGGACGCTGGACGACCCGCTCGAAGGCGGCCCGCGCGGTCTTGAACGCCTCGCAGGGCACGGCGCCACACGTCGTCCCCCCGTCGGGCGCGGCGCTCAGCAGCACGAGGAGAATCGGGAGCACGGCTTCGAAGCCTACCGCGCCAGGTCCTGCTCGAGCTCTTCGAGCGCGCGCGAGAACTCGCGGGTGAGGGCGTCGACCTGCTCGGGCTTCAGCGCGGTGTCCTTGAAGTTGAAGTTGAAGCAGACCTCGTCGCCGTAGCGGACGCAGGTGGTGTTGGCGGCCTGGGGCGGGGTGCAGGGGGTGGTGATCAGCAGCCGGTCGATCTGCAGGGTGGCGGTGCGCCACCGGCCGTCCGGCCCTGCGCCCGGGGTGCCGAGGGGCACCAGGTTGGAGAACGAGTAGTTGGTGAGCAGCTGGCGCTTGACCAGCAGCGCCCTGCGCAGCACCGGCAGCGGGGTGGCGAGGATCAGGAAGGCGTCGAACAGCACCCGCTTCCACGGCAGCCGCGCCGCCAGCACCGGGGCCGCCGCCTGCTGCAGCTGGCGGGCGAGCTCGAGCGGCCGGGCCTGCCCCCCCCGCCAGCGCAGCTGCAGCGACGAGAGGTGGTTGGCGAACGACTCGAACCCCTCGCGGGGCCGCACGTCGAGCATCATCAGCAGGTTGTGGACGCCGGGGGGCGAGCCGAGCGCCGCGCTCCAGCGGGTGAGCGCGGCGCAGAGCGCTCCGGCGAGCAGGTCGTTGACCGACAGCCCCAGCGGCTTGCGGCGCTCGCGCCAGCCCTCGATGCGCGAGAGCGGCACGAACAGGTGCTGGGTGCGGTTGCGGCCGGAGTAGTCGGTGCCCCGGTTGCTGAACAGCGGGGTCAGCGGCCGCAGGTTCCCCAGCAGCACCTGGGCGAGGGTGTGGAGCGCTCCGCGAACGAAGGCGCCCACCCCGCGGCTGGGCAGCGCCTCGGCTTCCGCCCGGCGGGGGACGATGCCGGCCGGCAGCGGCGAGGAGGTCGCGTCGAGGCAGCGGACAAAGTCCCAGATCAGCGAGAGGAACGCCCGCCCATCGGCCAGCGCGTGGTGCTGCTGGAACACCAGCGCTCCGGTGTCCTCCGAGCGCCGGACCCAGGTGAGGTGAAAGGGCGGCTCGGTCTCGAGGGCGAGGAAGCGATCGGCCAGCGCCGCCTCGGCGGAAGGATCCGGCCCGGCGCGCAGATCGAGCACCGACAGCTGGCGGTGCGGCTCGAGCTGCTCGGGCAGCACCCACGCCTCGTGGGCCACCCGGGCCGCGCACCACGGGTAGCGGGCGAGCACCCAGCCGAGCGCGCGCAACAGCTGCTCTTCGGTGAGCGGGCCGCGGTACTCCAGCCGCCACACCGGGGCGAACGAGGCCCACGGCGCCTGGGTGCCGGCGAGGAACGCCTTGTCGAGCGATTGAAAAGGAAACGCCACGAAGCGGCGCACTGTATCGAGGTGCGGGTACGCTGCGCGGCATGGAAAGCAAAGTGGTGGTGATCACCGGAGCGAGCTCCGGCATCGGTGCCGCGCTTGCCAGGCAGCTGGGCAGCGAAGGTCACCGGCTGGTGCTCGCCGCGCGCCGGGAAGCCCCGCTGAACGCCGTCGCGGCGGCCAGCGGCGAGGCGAAGGCGGTCGTCACCGACGTCACCGTGCGCGCCGACGTCGAGCAGCTGAAGTCGGCGGCGATCAAGGCGTTCGGGCAGATCGACGTCTGGATCAACAACGCCGGCCGGGGCATCGGCAAGCGGGTGCTCGAGCTGAGCGACGACGACCTCGACCAGATGATGGCGGTGAACGTGAAGGCGGCGCTCTACGGGATGCAGGCGGTGGTGCCGCACTTCCTTCAGCGCGGCGAGGGCCACCTGATCAACGTCTCCTCCTTCCTCGGGCGGGTGCCGCTGGCGAGCTTCCGGTCGGCCTACAACGCGGCGAAGTCGGCGCTCAACTCGCTCACCGCCAACCTGCGGATGGATCTCGCCACCACCCACCCCAGGGTGCACGTCTCGATCGTGATGCCGGGCCCGGTGGCGACCGACTTCGCCGGCTCGGCGCTGCACGGGACGCCGCTGGTCCCTCCGCCGCGGATGATGGCGGTGCAGGTGGCGGAGGACGTCGCCGAGGTGATCGCCGGGCTGATCGAGCAGCCGCGCGCCGAGGTGTTCACTTCGCCGACGCTGCGGTCGCTGGCGAAGAAGTACTACGAGGACGTCGCGGGCTTCGAGTCGGGGATGAACGCTCCCTCGCTCGGGGCGCCGAACCTCGCCGCGCTCGCCGAGCGGATGAAGAACCGCCAGTAGGTCCGAGTGGCCGGCGCTACGACAGCGTCAGCGCATTCCA
>JAGSPQ010000722.1 GCA_018262385.1 Myxococcaceae bacterium
TCTCGTCCCGCGACGAGGTCTACGAGGTGGCGAGCGACTTCCTGTGCGATCACGACCGGCTCGACGTGCTGGTGAACAACGCCGAGCTCATCCCCACCCAGCGGGCGCTCACCGTCGACGGCTACGAGTCGAGCCTGGCGGTCAACCACCTCGCGCCCTTCCTGCTCACCCGGCTGCTGCTCGAGCAGCTGCCGTCGATCGACGGGCTGCGGATCGTCAACGTCACCCAGGGCGACCACGCCGCGCGGCTCGAGGTGGGGGACCTCAACGGCGACCACCACTTCCACCCGGGCAGCGCCTGCGCGGCGACCCGGCTGATGAACGTGCTGTTTACCTACGAGCTGGCCCGCCGGCTCGAGGGCACCGGCGCGACCGCCAACTGCGTCCGGCCCGCCGGGCTGCCCTGGCTGTCCTCCCCCCGCGCCCGCGCGCTCGGCCCGCTGTTCCTCGCCACCTCGGTCGTGCTCGAGGGGGTGAGCGGGAAGTACTTCGTGAAGATGAAGCAGGCCCGCCCGGCCGCCGCGGCCTACGACCTGAAGCTCGCGCAGCGGCTGTGGAACCTGACCGCCCAGCTCGTCGGCCAGAGCGCCGCGCCCCGGCCCACTCCCTCGGCGATCCGCTCGCGGTTCCTCTCCGGGAACCCCGCGTTCAGCTGAACAAACCGGGCGCGCTTCACCATCCAGGTGCCGCGCGGTATGAGCCTGAGGATGACCTCCTCCCCCCGTTCTGCCTTCGCGGTCGGCCTCACCCTGGGGCTCTTCATCGCGGTCGCCCCCTCCTGCAGCAGCGGCAGCGGAGGGACCGGCGGCGGCACCGGCGGCACCGGAGGAACCGGGGGAACCGGAGGCACCGGCGGAGCAGCCGGCGGCACCGGGGTGATCAGCTTCTGCACCGACTTCGCGGCGGCCTACTGCGACTTCGCCATCCGCTGCGGCTTCGCTTCCGCCAGCGCGCGCACCGAGTGCGCCACCTTCGTCGGCCCGCTGTACTGCGCGGGGGCGGGGTCGATCACCAAGGGCTACCAGACGCTCGACTCGGCCCAGGCCCAGACCTGCGTGGCCGCCGTCGCCGACGCCGGGTGCGACCTGTCTCCCCTCTCGGGGGCGGCGTGCGAGACCGTGGTCACCCCGAAGTCGAGCACCAACGACGGCTGCTACAGCAGCTCCGACTGCAAGAACCCGACGGAGGGCTGCGGCGGCGCCAACTGCATGCAGACCTGCCGGGCCGCGGGCGCCCAGGGTCAGCCGTGCCCCCAGACGGGCAACTGCGCCACCGGCCTGCGCTGCGACCCGGTGACGGAGACCTGCGCCCCGCCGGCTGGGGTCGGTGAGGCGTGCACCTACTCGAGCGACTGCAACGCCACCAGCTACTGCGACTTCAACTCGCGCACCTGCCTCGCGCTGCCGACCGCGGGCCAGACCTGCCGCACCAGCTTTCCCCAGTGCACCAACGGCTACTACTGCAGCGCGACCCTCTGCCAGGCCAGGCTCGCGGTCGGCGTCACCTGCACCGGCACCAACGCCTGCCAGGACGCGCTGTTCTGCGACTTCAGCAAGACCCCCGACTCCTGCCAGACCCGGCTCGGGCAGGGCGCCTCCTGCTCGGCCACCGGGTCCGACTCCTGCCAGTCGAACCTCCGCTGCATCTCGAGCGTCTGCCAGGCCCCGCGGGCGGCGGGCGGCTCGTGCACCGGCTTCAACGACTGCGCCGACGGCCTGTCGTGCGACGACGTGCTGCGCACCTGCCAGGCGTACGTCGGCGACCTCAAGGCGGGGCAGACGTGCACCGGCGACACCCGCAACTGCAGCAGCGGCGGCGAGGTGGTCTGCAAGGGCGCGGTCGTCAACTCCTCGGGCGGCGTCGGCACCGTCGGGATGTGCGCGGTGGCCAAAGTCGGAGACTCCTGCAGCTCGCGGTTCTCGTTCGAGTGCCCGGCCGCTTCGTTCTGCAACCTCGCGGTCGACGGCGGCCCCGGCACCTGCGTCGCCGCCACG
Source organism: Myxococcaceae bacterium (assembly GCA_018262385.1). Taxonomy (GTDB): domain Bacteria; phylum Myxococcota; class Myxococcia; order Myxococcales; family Myxococcaceae; genus JAGSPQ01. The sequence continues at coordinate 1,995 of JAGSPQ010000722.1, forward strand.
CTCGGCTCGCCGTGCCAGGGCTCGACCCGCAACTGCCTGCCCGGCAGCTACTGCGAAGGCGGCCTGTGCGCCGAGCAGAAGGCGAGCGGGGCCACCTGCACCAGCACCTTCAACTGCAAGGCCCCGCTCCAGTGCATCACCAACCCGAGCACCGGCGCGAAGCTGTGCGGCCCGCTCCCCGACGTCGGCCAGGCGTGCGCCGTCGGAACCAGCAACAGCTGCATCTTCCCGAACGTCTGTGTCGGTGGCACCTGCGTCCACGCGGGCAAGCCGGGCGAGAAGTGCCTGAGCGGTGGGACGTGCTTCAGCGGGCGGTGCGAGACCGACGGGGGGATCTGCCAGTCGCCGGTCGGCGCCGGCGCGGCGTGCCGGGCGCACTACGAGTGCACCTCGGGGCGCTGCTTCCAGGGCAAGTGCGAAGCCGTCTGTCCGTAGGCGCGCCTCAGCCCACCCCCTCGACGATCCGCTCGCGGTTCCTCGCCAGGAACCCGGCGTTCAGCTGAACGAAGGGGCGCGAGCCGAGGAAGGCGAGGGTGGCGACCACCCCCATCCCGGGCAGCAGCAGCGGGCGGGCGAAGCTTACGAGCGCCCACCAGGCGGTGCCGAACAGCAGTCCGCTCACCACCGTGGTGGCGAGGCTGATCAGCACCACCGGCAGCGGGATCTGCGAGTTCTTCATGCTGGTGCGCAGCATCCGCCGGGGCAGCCAGATGCTGGTGCGCTGCCCGACCACCCCCTGGGCGAAGAAGTAGCAGGCGAACAGCAGCATCCCCGCCAGCAGCTCGTCGAGCCTCGGCTTCTGCACCAGCAGCAGCAGCCCGGCCAGCAGCAGCGCCTGCAGCGCCTGCCAGGCCGCGAACCCCAGCTGCTTCCCTTCGAGGATCGCCCGCTCGCCGATCGGCAGCAGGAACAGCGCCTTTACGCCGTGCCCGTCGAGCCCGAACTGGTTGAAGCCCAGCCCGTTGGCGGCGAGCGAGATGTAGACGAACGCGCCGGGGATCAACCAGCGGCTGGCGCCGGCCAGCTCGCTGAACGGGCCGCGGACGAGGACGAGGGTGATCAGCGGCATCGCGAAGGCGAACTTGCCCAGGTGGCTGCCCAGCAGCGTCTGCAGCTGCAGCCGCGCCACGTTGAGCACCGGGGTGGAGTGGCTCCACAGCCGGTCGGGCCGGCCGCTGCCTTCGACCACCGCCGAGTCGCGCTCGCGCAGCAGCACCACGTAGGCGGCGAGCAGCACTCCGGCCAGCAGCAGCACCCCGCTCAGCAGCCCTTGCCACTGGCCGAGGTGGGCAGAGCGGATCGCCTGCGAGGCGGGCAGGTAGGAGGCCAGCTCGAGCACCCGCTCGCCCAGCTTGCGCAGGCCCGCCCCCTTGAACGGCGAGGGGCCGCGGGTCTGGGCGGCGATCACCTGGC
>JAGSPQ010000723.1 GCA_018262385.1 Myxococcaceae bacterium
GCTGGGGGAGACGTCGGCGGTGAAGGTGTGGAGCCGGCCGACGGTGAGCTTCAGTCGGCGGCGCAGGCGGGGCAGCAGTCGGTGGTTCATGTCGGGACCTACTGCATCGAGGGAGCCAGTCGAAGTGGCCGCGGTCCTTATGGAATTCCGGCAGGGCTCAGGGCAGCCCGCCCCATCGTGACGTTCTGCACCGGTGGCGTGGGCCCCCCGTCGCCCGGCTGCCCTCAATGGGTTGCGCTTTTGGCTGCCAGAAGTGTCTGACATAGGCTGCGACCCGCTTTCTCCCCCCCTCGCCCCCCTGGTGAAGCCTTGAAAACGACCAAGAAGCCGCCGACCCACCCGCTCAATCCGATGCCGAACCCGGCCAAGGGCGGCAAGTCGGGCAAGACGACGGCCAAGGCCGAAGTGAAGAAGAAGGAAACCACCTGGAAGCCGTCGCACCCGATGAACCCGCTGCCGAATCCGAAGCCACCGGTCGACACCAAGCCGACCCACCCGCTCAACCCGCTGCCGAACCCGAAGCCGCCGGCAAAGCCGACCCATCCGTTGAACCCGATGCCCAACCCGAAGCCAGTCGACACCGCGCCGACCCACCCGCTCAACCCGATGCCCAACCGCCGGTCGTAGCCGGTGCTGGACCTCCGCTCTGCGCATCGGGTGACCCAGCAGGTGCACCTGCGCTTTCAGGCGGAGGCGCTGCCCGAGGCGCTGAGCGAGGCGGCGTTCGCCCGCTTCGATCCGTCCGCCTATCCGAGCCGGACGGTGGAGTGGGCCCGCGCGGCCTGGGAAGCGCGGCTGTGCGACGAGTACCGATCGCAGGTCGCGCTCACCCTGCTGCTGGCGGATCTCACCCAGGAAGGGTTCTCCTTCGACGTGCTCGGGGCCGCAATCCGGGTGGTCCGCGACGAGGCCCGCCACGTCGAGCTGTGCCGCCGGATGGTGCTCGCCCTCGGCGGCAGCGAGCAGATCGACGGCGAGGTCGCCCACGTGATCGCCGAAGGCGACACCGGGCTCGAGCGGGTGCTGGACCTGACGATCGGCTTTCTCTGCATCGGCGAGACGCTCTCCGCCCGGTTGATCGCCGCGGTGCGCGCCCGGGCGACCGATCCCCTCGCCCACGCGGTGCTCACCGAGATGCTGGCCGACGAGTCGATTCACGGGCAGTTCGGGTGGACGGTGCTCGAGCTGATCACCCCGGTGCTCTCCGCGCCTCAGCGGCGCGCAATTCGCCGGCGGGTGCCGAAGCTGCTGCGGCAGATGAAGGCGGCGGTCGACGACTCGGCGGGTGACGGCGCCTCGCGCAATCCGTTCGGCGCGCTGAGCGGCCGCGAGCGCACCCGGGTGTTCGAGCGCTGCGTGGAGAAGGACATCCGCCCGCGGCTACAGCGCCTGGGCTACTGAGTGCCCCGGGCCTTGAAGATGCCGACCAGCGTCCCGAACGCCACCCCGACCGCCATCGGGTTCACCCCTTCCATCCGGTCGGGGCACTGCACCTGGGCGTCCTTGAGCGCGCGCTCGAACATCACGCCGATCTGATCTTTGCTCAGGCTGGAGGTGCTGGCGATCGTCGCCACCTTGTCGGCGGGGACGTTGGCCTTCACCCAGTCGGCGAGCACCAAACCCTGGGCGGGGACCTGCTGGAGCATCGTCAGCGCGTCCTGCACGGTGGAGTTCTTGCTCACTCCGCCGACGGCTTTGAGAATCGGGTCGGCCTCGACGAGGAACTCGGTGCTGCAGACGAGGTAGATGAACGCCCCGTGCACCCGGGTCGCGGTGCGCTTCTGGTACAGCTTGTAGCCGCCGAACCCCAGCGCGGCGATCACCAGCAGCACGCCGAGGGCTTTCATCGGTGGCCTTCAGTCCTTCGCGTTGGGATCGCGCGTCTTCATCGAGCCCATCACGAGGTCGATCCACCGGTGGCTGATGCCGAAGTTCTTGTTCGGATCCGCGAAGTGGTGCGCCATGTGGTGGCTGCGCTGGATCCGGCCCCAGTTGGTGAGCGGCTTGCGGTAGTGGGTCGACCAGTGGATGAAGTCGTACCAGAGGTAGCCACTGGCCATCCCGACGAAGAACGGGAGCGTCGCGTCGGGGCGCCCGAGCAGCCAGAGCGCGCCGCCGATCACCGCCGCGAGGGGGAGGCTGGCGCCGATCGGCATCACCAGCCGGCTGTCGTCGTCCGGGTACTTGTGGTGGAAGCCGTGGAGGATGTCGTGCATCCGCCGGGTGAGGGGCGAGTTGCCTTCCCAGTGGAAGAGGGTCTTGTGGAGGAAGTACTCCATCAGCTGCCAGCCGACCCAGCCCAGGGGGAAGAACAGCGCGGTCATCACCACCGAGGTGCTGCCCGAATAGAAGGCCCACCCGAGCAGCCCGAGCAACACCGGGATGTAGAGAACGAACGGGGTCGCCGGGTGAACCTTCGAGAAGAACTCGAAGAAATTGCTCTCGAACATCCGGCCGCGCACGTTCCGCTCGTAATCCTTCATAAGTGCGCAGGTCTTACCGGGGTGTGTAGCCGAAGTTCAAGGGGTCCCCGGTTTACCGGGCGGCGGCGGTGGGCGGCTTGGGCATCCCCATCAGCATCCGCTCGGCCTCGACGCCGATCGGCCCATCGCGATCGAGGGCTTTGGCCTTCTCGAGCGAGGCCCGCGAGGCGAGCAGCTCGCCCTTCAGCTTGCGGGCGACGCCGAGGTTCAGGTGGACGTTGGCGTTCTCGGCGTCCATGTCGAGCGCTTCCTTGAACAGCTCGAGCGCGCGATCGAGCTCGCCCGACAGCAGCGCCTCCTTGCCGGCCTGGATCTTCTTCTCCGAATCGTTGACCAGCTCGACCTCGAGCACGGTGCGGCCGGCGAGGTTGAAGACCAGCATCCGCAGCAGGCCAGCCCAGTAGAAGGTGACTCCCTCGACCGCGGCGACGGCGGCGAGCGGCAGGTCGGGCAGCAGCTGCTTGCCGCGGAACTTGAAGCGGACCTTGGTGTAGCGGCCGCGCTTGGCCCAGACCACCACCTGGTCCTTGAGCTTGGCGAGCGACTCTTCGACTTTCTTCGGGTCGATCTCGAACGGCAGGACGCGATCGTTGCTGTGCGTTTTTGCCTCGACCTTCTCGAACCGGTGCACCTGGATTTTCTTTTTCGCCGAGGGCTTCGGCTTCTTTGAAGGCATGGGCCATAGGCTAGCATCCGCGCCAATGGCCCAGCAGAGCATGTACACGGAGTCGCTCCGCGCTTTCTTGAAGCCGGTGCTGCATTACCTGGATGACGAGTCGGTCACCGAGATCATGATCAATGGTCCGACCGACATCTGGATCGAGCGGAAGGGCAAGGTCAGCAAGTCGGAGGCGTTCTTTTCCGAGGAAGGCCTGCTCGGCGCCGCGCGCAACATGGCCCAGTTCGTCGGCCGGCCATCGCGCGCAAGGGCACCACGATCTCGATTCGAAAGTTCTTCAAGGACAAGCTCACCGTCGATCGCCTGGTGTCGTTCGGCTCGATCGTCCCTGCGATGGTGCGGACGATCGAGGCGGCGGTGATCGTGAAGCTGAACATGGTGGTCTCGGGCGGTACCGGCTCGGGCAAGACCACCCTGCTCAACGTGCTGTCGAACCTGATTCCGAAGGAAGAGCGAATCCTCACCATCGAAGACTCGGCCGAGCTCCAGCTGAACCAGGAACACCTGGTGCCGTTCGAGTCGCGCCCGGCCGACAAGTTCGGCAAGGGCGAGGTGAACATGGGGATGCTGCTCCAGTCGGCCCTGCGGCTTCGTCCCGATCGAATCGTCGTCGGCGAAGTGCGTGGCGGGGAGGCGTTCGACCTGATGCAGGCGATGAACACCGGCCACGGCGGCTCGATGGCGACGGTGCACGCGAACACTCCGACCGACACGCTGCGCCGGCTCGAGTCGCTGTGCTTGATGAGCGGCGTCGAGCTGCCGATGGTCGCGGTGCGCGCCCAGGTCGCCTCGGCGATCAACTTCATCGTCTGCTGCGAGCGTCTGCAGGATGGATCTCGAAAGACGATCGCGGTGTCCGAGGTGCTGCCGCTGAACGAGAAGGGCGACTACCGCACCCAGGATCTCTTCCTCTTCGTGCCGGTGTCGAAGGACGAAGAGGGCAACATCCTCGGCTACCACGCGCCGACCGGGATTCTGCCGACCTTCATGGCGAAGGCGCGCGCGTACGGGTTCACCGATCTGACCGAGGATTTCTTCGATCCCGCGGCCTACGGAATTCCACCCCCGCCGCTGCTGCACGGCGTCGGCGAGTCGGTGCACATCCAGTGGGTCAACTCGCTCAAGCACCGCGAGAAACACATCCCCGATCCCGACGAGTTCGCCTCGAACTGGACCGCGTTCGAGGAGAAGCTGAAGGACGACGCCCGGCAGCGGAAGGCCGGCAAGACGGTGCCGATCCCGGGCTTTCACAGCCTGGCG
>JAGSPQ010000071.1 GCA_018262385.1 Myxococcaceae bacterium
CGAGCTGCGGCTCACAGCCCTGCCGCTGCCGGTGCAGTGCCAGTCGGCGACCCAGCCGCCCCAGACGCTGTGGTCGACCGAGAAGGCGATGCCCGAGGTGGCGAAGCTGCAGCTGGATCTGCTGGTGCTGGCGCTCGCCTGCGATCTGACCCGGGTGGCGACGGTGATGTTCTCCGACGCGAAGAACCACATCGCGCTGCCCTTCCTCAACGTCTTCGGCGACGTCCACAACCTCTCGCACCTGTCGAACACGGATCCGCAGCGGGAGGATCTGGCCAAGCGCGATCGCTGGCAGGCCGAGCAGCTGGCGTACCTGCTGGGCAAGCTGAAGGCGACGGTCGAGGGAAGCGGGAACCTGCTCGACAGCTCGCTGGTGTTCTGGGGCAGCGAGGTGTCCGAGGGCAACCTCCACTCGCACAGCGACATGCCCTTCCTCGTCGCGGGTCACGCGGCGAAGTGGAAGATGGGGCGGGTGGTGAAGTTCGACGTCGCGCGGCCGCACAACGACTTGTTGCTGTCGATGCTCCAGGGGCTGGGCGGGACGCAGGCCGGCTTCGGCGACCCGGCGTTCCTCACCGGCGCGCTCCCCGGGCTGACCTGAGCAGAGTTTTCCTGCTGCAACGGTCGAGTGTGGGCTTTCGCCGCCAATCGCCCACGTCGCGAGGGAAGAGCTCGCGGTCTAAACCAAAGCCGCATGAGCTCCGAATCCGAATTCGACCCGAGCACCTTGCGGCCGTCGCGCGCGCCGTGGCTGTTGCTGCTGCTGGCGCTGGTCGCGGCGGGGGCGCTGGGCTACGCGGCCTGGAAGGCGCTGCAGCAGACCGAAGCGGCCGAGCGGGCCCGCGACGAGGCGGGGGCGCGGCTGGCGAAGGCGCAGGCGGGTCAGGCTGGGCTGGAAGCGCAGCTCACGGGCCTGCAGCGCGAGAAGAACGAGCTGGCCGCCAGCGCCGAGCAGCTGAAGGCGAACCTGCAGCAGACCGAGGCCGAGCTGTCGCGGCTGAAGGCGACCTACGACTCGCTGGAGGACAAGCTGAAGGCCGAGATCGGCCGCGGCGACATCCGGCTCTCCCAGGCGGGCGATCGGATCCAGGTCGACCTGGTGGACAAGATCCTCTTCGACTCGGGCCAGGCCGCGCTGTCCGAGCGGGGACAGGAAGTGCTCGGCCGGCTCGCCTCGGTGCTGAAGACGATCGACGACAAGCAGATCCAGGTGTCGGGCCACACCGACGACAGTCCGATCACGTCCGAAGAGCTGCGCAAGCAGTTCCCCAGCAACTGGGAGCTGTCGGTCGCCCGCGCAGTGAACGTGGTGCGTCAGCTGGCGGAGGTGGGCGGGGTGCCGCCGCAGCGGCTGCTCGCCGCCGGGTACGGCCAGTTCCACCCGCTCACCGGGAACGCCACTGCGAAGGGGCGCGCGCAGAACCGGCGGATCGAGATCCTGCTGACTCCCGAGCTGGCGGCGAAAAAGGCCGCGCTCTCGGGCAAGCCCACTTCGAAGAAGTAGGGGGACCCTCTAGCCGACGTACTTCGTCACCAGCGCCCGCAGCGCCTCGAGGTGCATCGGCTTGGTGAGGAAGTCGTTCGCGCCCGACTGCTGGGCGGCGTCCTTCAGCCGCGCCTCGCCCATCGCCGACAGCAGCACCACCGGGATGCGGGCCAGCTGGTCGTCGCCGCGCATCGCCTTGCACACCTCGAGGCCGTCGAGCCCGGGCATCAGGACGTCGAGGAAGACCATCCGCGGGTGCTCCTGGCGGATCAGCGCCAGCGCGGTGTCGCCCCGCTCGGCACGCAGCACCCGGTGCCCGCTCTTGGAGATCGCGCGAAACGCAAAATCGAGGATCGATCGATCGTCGTCGGCGACCACGATCGTCACCCCGGTCGAGGCGGTGGGCGTCACCGCCAGGCCCTTCACCGTCTCGGTGATCCGGCGTTCCGCTTCCGGATCGATGCCGGTGATTTTCAGCCCCGCCAGCTGCAGCTCGGGCCGGACCCAGACCACCTGCGCCGCGGCGGCCGCCTCGTAGCCGTCGGGCAGGGTGATCAGCACGGTGACCTTCAGCTCGTCCGCGAGCGACGCGTCGCCCTTGAGGGTGAAGCCGGTGGCCGACAGGCTCTTCACCAGGCAGTCGCCGCTCGGCCGGGGGGTGAGGATCCGCACCATCAGCGAGCAGTCGGCGCGCAGCGCCTTGCGGCCGGCCAGGCGCACCGCGGCGTCGCGCGGGGTCCCCACCGCGGCGCGGCACAGCTCGAGCGACGGCGCGTCGATGTGGACCAACACTCCGGCGGGAGACTTTGCCGTCATCGGCCGCTGGCCCTGCACGATCCCGGTCAGCGACAGCGGCGCTGTCAGCTCGGGCGCCGCGACCGTGATCGAGACGATCTCTCCGATTCGCGGCAGCGCCTCGGTCGGCACGAAGACCCGATCCCCCTCGAGGCTCAGCAGGTCCGCCCACAGCCGTGAGCGATCGAGGTAGGTGAGCTTCAAGCCCATTTGGCCCATCGTCTCACGGGGACTATTCAAAGTTGAGTGCGCGCTCGAAATCAGCGGGGTTGCTCGCGGCGGACTTCGCGACCTCAATTGCAATCAGGCCGGCCTTGTACATCTCGCTCAGGTGCTGATCGAACGACTGCATTCCGTAGTTCGATCGGCCCTTCTCGATCACGTCCTTCAGGCCCACCGTCTTGTCCTGGGCGCGGATGTACTCCCGAATGGTCTGGGTCTGGACCATGATCTCGAGCGCGACCACCCGCCCTTTGCCGTCGGCCCGGGGGAGCAGCCGCTGGGACACCGACGCCATCAGCGAGTCGGCGAGGCGGATCCGGACCATCGTCTGCTCTTCGGCCGGGAACACCGAGACCAGGCGGCTGATCGTCTTCGCCGCGTCGGTGGTGTGGACGGTGCTGAAGACGAGGTGTCCGGTCTCGGCTGCCTTGAGCGCGATGTCGATCGTCTCGGTGTCGCGCATCTCGCCGACGAGGATTACGTCGGGATCCTGGCGAAGCGCGGCCCGCAGCGCGACGTTGAAGCTGGCGGTGTCGGTGCCGATCTCGCGCTGAGAGATCGACGACTTGATGTTCTTGTGGAGGAACTCGATCGGGTCCTCGATCGAGAGGATGTGGAGCGACTCGTTGCGGTTGATGTGGTCGATCATCGCGGCGAGGGTGGACGACTTGCCCGACCCGGTCGCCCCGGTCACCAGCACCAGCCCGCGCTCGGAGCTGGCGATCGTCTTCAGCACCGGCGGGAGCCCGAGCGAGTCGATGGTCGGAACCTCGGCGGGGATGATCCGCATGATCACCGACAGCGAGCCGCGCTGCCGGTAGACGTTGGCGCGAAAGCGGGACACGCCGGGCACCGAGTACGAGCCGTCGTATTCCTGCAGCCGATCGATGTCCTTCTGAACCGCGGGGTCGGTGATCAGCGTCAGCGCGACCTCGCGGGTGTCCGCGGCGCCGAGCCGTTCGCCCTTCAAGGTCCGCAGCATCCCGTTGACGCGGTAGGTGGGCGGATCTCCGGGACGAAAGTGAATGTCCGAGGCGCCGTTCTGCGCACCCAACGTCAACAGCCGGTTCATCGTCTCGCGATCCAAAAAAGGTCACCCTGCGCAAAGTTGAACGGGGGAGGTTAGTCCGGTCGCTGTCCGCTCAACGCCACAATCGCGTGGTAGAGCCGCCGCGCGAATGCCTCGAATCGCCGCGCTGCTCATCTATCCGGTCGAAGGGTGCCGCGCGGTCCGGGTCAAGAGCTGCGGCCTGTCGGCGCGCGGGCTCGACGGCGACCGGCGCTGGAGAGTGAACGCCGAAGACGGCGAGGCGCTGGGTGCGGAACAGGCGCACACCCTCGGCCGGGTGTGGGTCGAGCAGAAGGGCGCCGAGCTGTGGGCGAGCGCTCCCGGGGCCGACCGGCTGCTGCTCGACCCCGCGGCGGTGGACGCGGCCGGGGCGTGGTTCACCCGCCTGCTCTCCCGGCCGGTGCGCTGCGTTCGACTCGCGGACGGCCAGAGCGGTGGCCCGTTGCTGGCCACCACCACCGCCTCGCTCGCGGCGCTGAACCAGACGCTGGCCAGGAGCGTCACCGTCGACCTGTTTCACCCCAACCTGGTGCTCGAGGGCACCGATCCGTTCGCGGAAGACCGCTGGGCCACCGTCCAGGTCGGCGGGGTGCGCTGCGCGGTGGCGGCCCACCCCCACACCCTGCGCCCGCACTTCGGCGTCACCCTCACCCCCGCGCTCACCGGCGCCGCGACGGTGCAACTGCGCGCCGGCCAGGGGCTCGACGTCGGGCTAAGAGAGCCCCCATGAGTCGCCACGTCCGCGGAGCGCTGTTCGTCGACTACGTCCGGATGCTGCGCGCGCGAAAGAACGTCAACTGGTCGACCCGGCTTCCGCCCGAAGACGTCGCGTTTCTCGGCGCGGCGATCGTCGCCGACCAGTGGTACCCGATGGCGACCTTCGAGCGGTTCGGGCTGGCGATCCTCGAGCTGATCGCCGGCGGGCACCTGGCGCTGGTGAAGGAGTGGGGCCGCTCGTCGATCGATGGGCTCCAGCTGGTGCACCCCGATCTGATCACCCCGGGCGAGGTGCGCGAGTCGCTGATGAAGTTCCACGTGCTGCGCACCGGCTTCTTCGACTACCCGGCGCTCACCGTCTGCGGAATCAACGACGGCGAAGCGAGCCTCGAGATCGCCTACCAGATGGGCCCGCTCGCCGAGGAGGCCGCCTCGATCCAGACGATGGGCTTCTTCGAACGGCTGCTCGAGCTGTCGGGCGCCCGCCACAGCCGGGTCTGGTTCGGAACGAAGTCCTGGGCGGGCGATCCGGTGACCACGCTCGACCTGACCTGGGAATAGCGTGTCGGTTCCGGTCGACAGCCCCTGGGCCTTCGTCGCCGTCGGGCGGCCGGTGCGGGGCGAGTTCACCTACCAGGTGCCCGAAGCGCTGCGCGGCAAGCTCTCGCCCGGGCAGCGGGTGCGGATCCCCTTCGGCCGGCAGTCGACCCTCGGCTTCTTCCTCGCGCCCGCCGGCCCGCCGAGCGCCGAGGTGGTCAAGCGGCTGAAGTCGATCGAGCGGCCGCTGGAAGAGAGCGCCGCGCTCACCCCCGAGCTGGTCGAGCTGCTGCGCTTCGCCGCCTCGCACTACCGCTACCCGCTGGGCGAGGCGATGCGCGGGGCGATGCCGCCGGGCCTGTCGCAGAACGACGACGGGAAGGAAGCGAAGGCGGATCTGGTGTGGTGGGCGGCGGCCGTCCCCGAGGCGAACCTCGCAAGCCTGGCGCGGGCCCCGTCCCAGCACGCCGCGCTCTCGTACCTGCTGGCGGTCGGAGGGCGGGCGCTGGTCGAGGAGCTGGTCCACGCGATCCCCGGCGCGAAGGCCACCCTGAAGGTGCTCGCCCAGAAGGGGCTGGTCACCCTCGACTCGCAGGAAGTGGTGCACGGCGTTCGGGCCGGGCTCGAGCAGGGCCGGCCGGCGCAGCTCACCCCCGAGCAGCACACTGCGGTGGCCGGGCTGACCACCGCGCTCGACGCGGGTGGCTTCTCGACCTTCCTGCTCCACGGCGTCACCGGCAGCGGGAAGACCGAGGTCTACCTGCGGCTGGTCGAGCGCGCGCTCGAGCAGGGCAAGGGGTCGCTGATCCTGGTGCCGGAGATCGCGCTGACTCCCCAGCTGGTCGGCCGGTTCAAGAGCCGCTTCGGCCCCCAGATCGCGGTGCTCCACTCGGCGCTGAAGGATCGCGAGCGGCTTCGCCACTGGCAGCTGCTGCGCAAGGGGACGGTGAAGATCGCCGTCGGGGTCCGCAGCGCGATCTGGGCGCCGGTGGGCAACCTCGGGGTGGTGGTGGTCGACGAGGAGCACGACCCCAGCTTCAAGCAGGACGAGAAGCTGAAGTACCAGGCGCGGGATCTGGCGGTGGTGCGCGCGCAGAAGGCCGGCGCGCTGGTGGTGCTCGGCAGCGCCACCCCCTCGCTCGAGACGCTGGAGAACGTGCGCCGCGGCCGCTACCGCACCCTCACCCTCGAGCGCCGGGTCGACGACCGCCCGATGCCCACCATCGCGCTGGTGGATCTGCGGGTCGCCCGCCCCCGCCTGCAGGACGAGGAGCCGCCGGTGCTCTCCGCCGCGCTGAAGGAGGCGATCGGGCAGACGCTCGGCAGGGGACAGCAGGTGATCCTGTTCCTCAACCGCCGGGGCCACAGCACCTTCGTGCTCTGCGAGGTCTGCGGCGAGAGCCTCAAGTGCCAGGACTGCGACGTCTGCCTCACCCACCACCTGAGCGCGCGGCGGCTGGTGTGCCACTACTGCAACCGGCAGCAGTTCCTGCCCGACAACTGCCCGAAGTGCAGCGGGCCGCTGCTGCAGCTGGGAGTCGGCACCGAGCGGGTCGAGGCCGAGGTCGCCGCCAGCTTCCCCGGAGCGCGGGTCGGCCGGCTGGATCGCGACGCCGCCAGCAACAACGAGCGGCTCACCGAGCTGCTCGCCTCGTTTGCCCGCCGCGAGATCGACGTTCTGGTCGGGACCCAGATGGTGGCCAAGGGCCACGACTTCCCCGGGGTCACCCTGGTCTGCGTGGTGCTCGCCGACTCGTCGCTCGCGCTGCCCGACTTTCGCGCCGCCGAACGGACCTTTCACCTGCTCACCCAGGTCGCCGGCCGGGCCGGGCGGGGAAAGGATCCGGGGCGGGTGCTGGTGCAGTCGTACCATCCGGAGTCCGAGGCGGTGGCGCGGATGCTCCACAGTGACTTCGCCGGTTTCGCCCAGAACGAGCTGCGGCGGCGCAAGGCGCTCGGCTGGCCGCCCTACACCCGGATGGCGATGGTGCGGATCGAGGGTGACGACGCGTCGGTGACCGCGGCGACCGCCCGGCGGCTGGGGCAGGCGATGGCGCAGCGGCTTCCTCCTTCCTCGGCCGGGGTGCGGCTGCTCGGGCCGGCGCCGGCGCCGCTGGCGCGAATCAAGGGGAAGACGCGGTGGCAGATCGTGCTCAAGGGGCCGACCCACGCGGCGCTGGCCGGGCCGCTCGACGCGGCGGAGGCGCTGCTGCCCGAGCTGCCAGCGTCGGTGAAGGTGGTGCTCGACGTGGATCCGGGGGCGATGCTGTAGGCCTCGAGGCAGCGCAATAAGGTGGTCCGCAATGTGGACCTGAGCGCAATGCTGTAGCTGAATGTTGCCCGAAGATGCCCGCGCCGCTGCTCCTCGTCGATGACGACCTCGCCACCATTGCCCAGGTCAAGCGGCTGCTGGCCCGCGAGGGCTACGAGATGGTGCTGGCCACCAACGCCGCCGATGCGGTGATTGCGTGGGGGCATCACCTGCCTCCGCTGGTGCTCATCTCTCCGAAGGTCGAGTCGGATCGCGGCCGGGTGGTGCTCGAGGAGCTGCGCGGCCACCCCGACGCGCGGCTGCTCCACGTGCTGCTGCTGGGCGAGACGATCCCCGGCTTTGGCTACCCGGTCGCGCCGCTGCCGCTCGACCCTGAGAGCTTCGCCCAGACGGTGAACGAGCTGGTGCAGGGCACCACCTCCGGCGACGGCTGGCAGGTGCACGTCGCTCCCAGCACCCGCACCGATGAGTTCCCCGCCTACGTCCCCAGCCAGCCGCCGTCCGAGCCCGACAGCTGGCGGGCGACGCGCAAGCCCTCGGTGCCCGGCCGCAGCGACCAGCCGGTGCCGCCGATGGCTCCCCCGGAAGCGGGGGCGGCCCTGTTCACCACTCCCGATGCGGATTTGCCGCCGCCGCCTCCTCCGCCGCCGCCGTCCGTCCCCCCGGACGAGCCGGCCGCCGCGCCGAGCGCCGATCTCGAGAACAGCCTCTTCGGAGACATCGAGGCGCAGGTCGCCCACGAGGTCGAGGCCGAGGCGATGGCGTCGGTCGACGCGTCGCTGGCGCGGATGCCGATCGACGAGGAGCTGCAGGCCCTCGAGGACGACGTGCGCGCGGAGGCCGCCCGCCGGCGAGACAAGCGGCAGAACGCGGGCACTCCGGCGGTGGGGCTGCCGACGCCCGATCGCGCCGCCGCGCCCTCCACGGAAGAAGATCCTTTCGCCGCGTTCGACGAGCCGGCGGCCGCGCCTGCGCCCGAGCCGACGACGAAAGTCACGGTCGCCGCGATCGCCGTGACGGCCGCGCCTGCGGAAGACGAAGCGGCCCAGAGCGACGGTGAGGTCGGCCCGTCCGATGCCGCTGCGGACGCGGCTGCGCAAGACGAGGTCGCGGCGCGGCTGCTCGCCGACTCGCGCAAGGCGAAGGACACCCTCGCCCGCGCAGAGCAGATCGCCCAGCACGCCGCCGGAGCGCAGCAGGCCGCGGCGCAGCGCCAGACCGACCAGGCGCTCGCGGCGCAGCTCGAGCTGGAGACCGCGCGCCAGGCGCTCGAAGCCGCCGAAGCGGCGGCCGCCGCCGAGCGGGTCGAGCGGGAACGGGTCGAGCGCGAGCTGACCGAGCGCGGCGCCACCTCGCAGAGCGAGACCAAGCAGCTGTGGGGCGAGGTCGAGCGGCTCGAGGCCGAGCTCAAGGCGACCCAGGCCCAGCTGCAGGGCAGAGCCGACGCGGCCTCGTCGCTGGACGTCGAGCTCTCGCAGGCCCAGGCGCTGCTGCTGACGCGTTCGGAAGCGGCGGCGGCCCTCGAGCTTCAGCTGGCCCAGACCCGCGCGAGCGCGGCCGAAGCCCTGCGGGAAGCGAACTCGCGGGCGGCCCAGCTCGAGGGGTCGGTCGCCTCGGCGCAAGCCGGACGGGACAACAGCGCGGAGGCCGCCGAGGAACTGGCGGTCCGGCTGGCGCAGGCGCGCGAGAAGGCCACCGAGCTCGAAGGGCTGCTCGCCACCACCCGCGCCGAGAACGCCGCGACCAGCGAGCGGCTCGAGCGGGAGCAGGCCGAGCGGATGGTCCTCGAGCAGCAGCGGGCCACCCTCGAGCAGCGGCGCGGGGCGCTCGAAGCCCAGCTGGGGACGACCCAGGCCCAGAGCGAGGAGCTGGCGACCGCCGCCCAGCGCGCGGCGGGAGATCTGCGCGAGGCGATCGAAGAGGCCGAGCAGTC
>JAGSPQ010000724.1 GCA_018262385.1 Myxococcaceae bacterium
ATCGAGCCGCCTTGGAAGGAGGGTCGTGTCGTTGCCGTCGAGCCAGTACACGGTGGAATCGTCCGCGACGACCATCAAGCCCGTCGGGCCACTGCTCAAGAGGATCGCGGTGCCCGCGCCGTTCTTGTCCGCCTGGTACAACCGTCGGGAGCCATCCACGAACCTCTTCAAGCTCCAGGCGCCGGCGGTGGCCCGGGCGATGGTGATGGACTTCCAGCAGGCGGGCAGCCTGCGGCAGGTGTTCCGCAAGGCGACGGTCAGCCGATCGCGCATAAACTCCCGCTGGCTGCTGAGCCAATCTCTCCGAAATCGATGGGCCTTCGTGCCGTGCTCTGAAGGCGGGCCACCTCAAAGGTGCTCGATGGCCTCGACGCTCGAGAGCTGACCGCTGGCGTTGTAGCCGCCCACCACCAGCGCCCCTGATCCGAAGCGCAGCACGCGGTGGTTCCAGCGCTGCACGGCGAGCCGGCCGGCGGAGCTCCAGGTTCCGGTGGCGGGGTCGAAGATTTCCGCTTCGGCCAGCGCCTTGCCCGCGGGGCGCAACACGCCGCCCACCGCGAGCACCCGGCCGTCGTCGAGCAAGAGCAATGGAAACTGTGAGCGGGCGGTGGCCATCGCGCCGGTGGGCGACCAGGTGTTGGTGGCTGGGTCGTAGATCTCCGCCTCGGCGTGGGAGGTGTCCATGCCGCCGGACCTGGTCACTCCCCCGGCCAGCAGGACCCGGCCGTCTCGCAGCCGCACCAGGGCCGCGGAACCGAGGGCGCGCGAGGCTTCGGCGGCCAGGGTCCATGTCCCGCTGGTTGGATTGAAGATCTCGGCGCTGCGGAAGAAGCGCACCGCGTTCGCGTCGTCGAAGCCGCCCAGCACCATCACGCGTCCATCGGCGAGCTTCACCTCCATTGGCCCGGCCCGCTTGTTGGTCATCGCGCCGGTGAAGGTCCATTGGCCGCTCACGGGGTCATAGAGCTCGGCGCTGTCGAAGGAGGGTGGGGGCGAGGAGAGCCAGTTGATGCCGCCGGCCACCAGCACCCGACCGTCGTCGAGCAACTCGCTGACGTGGCCGCCGCGACCCACGTTGAGCGAGCCGGTGGCGCTCCAGGTCTCGGTCGCAACGTCGAAGAGCTCCGAGCCGGTCAGCGTGTTGTGCTCGCCGGGCAAGAGCAGGCGCCCGTCGGCAAGCAACTGCACCGAGCCGGCCCCCTCGCGCTTCTCGAGCATCGCCGCGGTCTTCGTCCAGCGATCTGCCGCACCATCGTAGAACTCGACCGTGTCCACCAGACGCTTGGTCGCGTCGACGTGGTGCCCGCCGACCACCAGCACCCGACCATCGGGGAGCACCACTGCGCCATGCGACTCGTGCACGTCGTTCATCGACGCCACTTGCCGCCAGCCGCCGGACGCAGGCGGGGTGCAGTTCCACAGCAAGAAGCAGTGACCAGCGAGGAGAAAGCGGAGCATGGCTAGGACTTCGCCGCGGCTTTCAGGTCGGCGTCGGTCGGCTGGTACAGCGTCGTGACCTGGGTCGTCCGCGGCACATCGACGAACGGCTTGTCCGTGTCGACCTTGATCCGAATCGATCCGTTCGAGCCGAGCGCGAACGAGCCAACGCCGACGGCCGCGAAGGTGATCGCTCCGACGAGGTTGGTCCGCAGGGCGGTGGACGGAGCGACCCACTCCGCGCCTTTCGCCAGGCGGACGCGGGGGCCCGCGGCATCTCCGACGCCGAGGAGCCCGATGGTGGCGGTGAACACTTTCGGCGCCAGGGGCTGAGGCCGCAGCGGCACGACGAAGCGCACGACGCAGCCCGGAAGAAGCGAGTGGGTCTGGCCCCGCTCGGCGAGCACCGACTGCGGGTCACCCAGCACTTCGATCAGCAGCTTCCGATCGGCGTCGACGCAGTTCTGCGCGATCACCACCACCTCGACCGTTTCGCCGGGCGCAACCGTCGGGCTCTCGGGCGCCGCGACCACGAACTGCACGTCGTGGTGCTCGAACACCGTCGCGCCCTTCGCGAAATCCTTGAGCCCTTTGAGCCGCTCGCCGCTGATCGACGCCCAGACCATCAACGGCACCGACGTGAGGAACGCGACGGTGAACGGAATGTTCCACGCGTGCCAGCCGCTGATCAGCACGTTCAGCGCCGGCATCATTCCGACGAAGAAGTTCACCGCGCCGAGCTTCTTCAGCGTCCGCCGCAGGCCCGTCTTCAGCTCGGGCACGAGCAGCGCGGCCGTGCCCACCGCTCCGAGCCCCGCCACCGCCGCCCCCCAGACTTCTCCGCTCGCCCACGCGAACGCGCCGATCGCCGCTGCGCCTTCCGCCCCCACAATCCCCACCCAGCGCCACGTGCTGGCGGAGACGGACACGTCGATCGGCTCGAGCTTCACCGGGGCGATCAGCGGCGGAGGCGCGAGCTCGGGCGCGCCCTTCAAGAGCAGCTCGACGTCTTCTCGCGCGAGCCCCGCCTTCTGCAGCGCGAGCACGATCTGCTCGAACGGGGCCGCCTCGCCCCGCATCCGCTGCACCATCGCCCACGGCGTCTCTTCCATCGCGCGGCACGATACAGTCCGCGTTGGCCCGATGCTCCAGAAGACTCGCAAAACCGCTCCGTCGAGCAGCCAGCTGATGGACCTGCTCTTTCACGTCTGCGCCGAGCTCGGCATCGAGTCCGACCAGCAGCTCGCCAAGGTGAGGAAGAACGAACCGCCAGAAGGAGGTGCGAGGCTGGTGGTGGTGGGGGCGAAGAGGGAGTGGAGGGGAGACGGTGGGCGGCGGAGGGCAGCAGGCCGAGGTTCCGCAGTATTCAAGTTCACACTCTTTTAGGCGCGAGCCTCAGTCGATCGGATCGGTCGGCTGAACCCCCGTCGCGCGCAACAGCGGCAACATCTCGCCCCGGATGCTCGCTTCGATCGCGGCCCACTCATGCGCGGGCGGCGCCTTCTCCCCGCGAGAACGAACGGAGATGCAGAACTGCTGACCGTTGCCGGCATCCACGTTCCCGGCGCTCTCGAGCAAATCGAGCCTCAGCGAATCGGTCCGCACGCTCGCCAGGTTCCCGTACCAGGCGGAATCGCGCTCCGCCCACGGCCACGGCCCGAGCGTGTTGAGCAGCACGAGCATCTCGGCGAACGACAGCGGCGAGTCGAAGGAAAGCCCGTATCCCAACACTCTCAGGATTTGAGCGGAGACCGGCCGGCCGCGCAACGGGCCCGTGCCAGTGACCGACCCTTGCGGGCAGAGTGGGATTGAGCCGGCGTCGGCTGCCAGGGGCGCAACCACCGGTCGACCAAAGCAGAAGCCACCGCCCTTCACTTCAATGATGGCGAGAACCAGGATGGACCGGTGAGACAGACCCACTGCTGACCGCCAGCAAGAGCCGGCGGTGGTGGTTCCGTTGA
>JAGSPQ010000725.1 GCA_018262385.1 Myxococcaceae bacterium
CAGTCGCACGAGTACCCCTGGGAACCGCGCGAGGGCGACCTTCCCGGGCTCGACCGGATCCTCCTCTCGTCGAAGTTCACCCCGGGCAAGGCGGCGGGCTGCAGCAGCGACGGCTACTCGGGCAGCTTCGAGAAGAAGAAGTCGAAGCCGGTGACGCTGAAGCTGCCGCTGGCCACCCTCAAGGGGGCGAGCGTCTCCAACGCGTTCCTCCAGCTGTTCATCGACGACTTTCAAGCGCCGTCGATGTGCTCGAAGTTCCAGGTGCTGCTCAACGGCCGCCGCTTCGCCGAGGGCGAGAAGGTGCTCAACGCGATCGACCAGTCCGGCCCGGTGGGCAAGCTGATCAGTCTCCCGCTGCCCGAGGAGTTCTTCGCCGACCTCACCAGCAAGAGCGAGCTCACCGTCTCGGTGGACGAGGTGACCGGCGCGCCCGACGGCTTTGCGCTCGACTTCGTCCGGCTGCTGGTCAACCGCAAGCGGGAGAACACCTGCAAGGGCACCGTGCACGGCAAGGTGCTGGAGAAAGAGACGAACGCGCCGATCGGGGGGGCCCGGGTCTGGCTGGCCGACCAGACCTCGGGGGTGACCGACGCCGAGGGGAGCTTCACCTTCAAGGACGTGCCGACCGGGGTCGAGGTCGTGACCGGGTCCTCCCCGGGCCATGCCGACGGGAGCGGCGCCGCCGACATCGGCCCGGGCGACGACAACCCCGAGGTGGTCCTCTACCTCGAGAAGGGCAAGGCGCTGGTGTTCGACCAGAAGCCGATCGCATTGGGAGAGGCGTTCACCCTCACCGTCTTCTTCGACCAGGCCAGGGCCGAGCTGAAGAAGCAGTCGAAGCCCGAGCTCGACAAGGTGGTGCAGTTCCTGGGCGCCAACCCGACCGCCGAGATCGAGCTGTCGGGCCACACCTCGTCCGAGGGCGAAGCGGGGGCGAACCGCTCGCTGTCCTACCGCCGGGTCAAGGCGTGCAAGGACTACGTCACCTCGAAGGGCGTCGACCCGGGGCGGATCATCGCCGTCGGGCACGGGCCGGACCTGCCGGTCGCGCCCAATGACACCGAGCTGAACCGGAAGAAGAACCGCCGGGTCGAGCTGCGGGTGGTGAAGAACTGAAGAGCGGTGTCGGCCTTTCCACCACATTGGCACCCGCGGGTGACGCGCGGCCAGAGGTCGCATTGTGGGCGGGCCCACCGCTGAAGAGAATTCGACCCGTGCCTCCCTTCCGCCCCGCTGCGCCCCGCGGTCAGGCCCTGGTGATGTTCTCGCTGTTCCTGCTGGCGCTGACCCTGCTGGTGCTCGCGACGCTCAGCTTGAGCCGGCTGACCCACCAGAAGATGGAGATGCAGATCGCCAGCGACACCGCCGCCTACTCGCAGGCGGTGGCGACCGCGCGCGCGTACAACTCGGTCGCGCTGCTCAACCGCGCCCAGCTCGCCACGATGGTGGCGCTGACCGGGGTCGACAGCGCGGTCAGCTTCGCCGGCAGCTACCGCGCCGCCCTCAACGCCACCTGGTACGGGTACGTCAACGAGTGGGACCAGGAGTACTGCGGTGGCACCAACGGGTCCTTCTCGGCGCCGCGCAAGCTGTGCGGGGGCAACGTGAAGACCGGCACCGTCCGGTGCTCGCGGGCCAGGGTCACCATTGACTGGAAGCTGATCTTCAGCGGCAAGCTCCCCTTCACCTGCGCCGGCCCCGGCGGCAACATCAACGGCGGCACGTGCAAGGTCCTGTTCGAGATCTTCGGCGTGCTGTTCTTCAAGCGCGCGGTCGAGGACGACGGCTCGACGGCGTCGATGGACGCGATGAACGCGCTGCTGAAGAGCAACGACAAGGCGCGGCTGGTGATGATTCGCAAAGAGATCAACCGGGTGAAGGGGATCTGGCAGCAGCTCGATGACCTCAGCGGCCTGCAGGCCCGCAGGATCCAGGCGGAAGCAGCCACCTATGGGCCGCTCCAGGCGGGCGCAATCGGCCAGGCCCGCGCGGCCCTCCAGCCGATGGCGCAGGCCAGCCTCGCGGCGACCGGCGCGACCCTCAACCCGGCCTCGACGGCGATCGCCAACCGGGAGGTCGGCGATGGCTTCGGCCCGGGAGTCACCGACAACGGCATCGACGCCGCGATGGGCAGCCGCGCCCACACCTTCATCACCCGGCGCGAAGACGGCCAGCGCGCGCTCCAGACGCAGATCCGGAAGGTCCTCGCGCCTTCGGGCGGCCCCGCCGACGAGGTGACCCTCGACCTGATGAAAGGCAGTGGGTACTTCGCCAACAGCAGGATCCACGGCGCGCGACCCGCGACTTCCTACGCGGCCTGGGGCGACGAGGAGTCCCGGGTGTTCGTCAACTACCTGGGAATCGACAAAGATCTCGGCGCGCCCGGCACCACCAGCGGCGACCTCCGCTTCGAGGGCTGGGTCGGCTCGACCGACCTGCAGAACACCACCGACCAGCACAACTGGTGTCCGGAAGATCCCGAGCCGGACGACGATCCGCCCGACGTGCGTCACACCATGCTGCCCCACCCCGAGCCGCCGGCCGGCATCTTCGACCCCTGCCTGTCGTCCTCCTGCATCTGGCCCAACTTCTACGACACCAACGCCGGGAGGCTCGCCGACCCCGGCGACGTGTTCGGCCAGCCCAAGCTGTTCGCCACCGCGACCACCGACCTGTCGACCCAGAACGCGCCGTGGAACTTCCTGCGCAACTTCCGCTTCAGCGCCAGCGGCCCGGGCGGCACCACCGACTTCCGCGCCAGCCACCCGGTGCAGGGCGTCGATCAGAAGCTGCAGAGCGTCTCGGCCGCGATGGCCTACTACCACCGGCCCGGTCACTGGAAAGAGCCGCCCAGCTTCTTCAACCCCTACTGGCGGGCGACGCTGGTGCGCGCGAACGTCGACGACAGCTGGCTGTCTGACGTGACCAGCTCGGTGTCTGCCGGAAACGCGGACACCATCCGCGAGCTGGTGAAGGTGGGCTACCAGGGCGTCCCGTAGCCCCCCCCTGCAGTGGGGCCGATCGTGCGGCCCGCTGAGGGCTGCTCCCGCCGCTGGGCCCCGGCGTAGAACAGCGCCAGCGGCAGGCCGAAGGTCACCGCGTGCAGCCCCAGCTGGATCAGCTGGGACGACTCGAGCAGCCAGGGGTAGAAGAACCGCGCAATCAGCTCGAGGTTGATCAGCCAGAGCGCCGCTCCGTAGAGCAGCCCGAGCGCGCTCTGACGGACATAGCCGGTGCGGATCTTCGGCGAGCGGCGCGCGTTCGCGGCGCAGTAGATCGCGCCGTACAGCGCCGAGAGGGCGAAGTGGACGATGAAGCCGACCACCACCGACTGCGGGGACGTCCGCACCCCGACCACCGACTCGCCGAGCACCACGCTGGAGAACGGCTGAATC
>JAGSPQ010000726.1 GCA_018262385.1 Myxococcaceae bacterium
CGCGACCGCGCAGCCTCCGATCACGATCGCGACGAGGTCGGCGAGGTCGACCCACGGCAGCGCGAAGGAAGGCAGCCCCTGCGGCACGGAGCCGAGCACCTTCACCCCTGCGGTGGCCCCGAGATCGAAGACCCCGACGACGACCGTGGCCGCCACGACCGCGATCAGGGTCCCCGGGATGCGCAGGAAGCGCTTGAGCACGAGGATCACGGCCAGCGATCCCAGGCCGATCGCGACGGTGATCCAGTTGCCATTGCCGCCGGCCACTGCCCGGGCGATCTGCCAGAGGTCGCGCAGCGGCCCCTGGTTGTCGATCGAGACGCCGAACACCTTGGGCAGCTGGCTGATCAGCACCGTGAGCGCGATGCCGTTCATGTAGCCATAGCGAATCGGCTTGGACAGCAGCTCGGTGATGAACCCCAGCCGCAGCACTCCGACCAGGATGCAGACCAGGCCCGCCACCACCGCCATCATCCCGGCCACCGCCACGGCCCGCACCGGATCGCCCCTGGACACCGGCAGCACCACCGCGAGGATCACCGCGGCGAGGGACGAATCAGGGCCGAGCACCAGGATGCGGCTGGGGCCGAACACCGCGTAGACCAGCAGCGGAATCATCGTCGCATACAGCCCATTGCTGCCCGGGACGCCGGACGCCTCGGCGTAGGCGATCCCGACCGGGACCAACATCGTGGTCAGGACCAGGCCCGCCACCAGGTCTTTCGGCAGCCAGGCCGCCCGGTACCCGAGCAGGACCTGGATCCCGGGAACCCAGCGGCGCCAGCCTGCCGCGACGGAGGTCACCGGCCCCGGGAGCCGGCCGGGCTCGGGCTGAGGGAACGGCAGTGTCTGGCTTCTCATCGCGGGCTCGCACCGGCAGAACGGCGGTTACTTGGTCACGGCAATGGACTTCCGGAAGGCCGACAGGCTGTAGACGAAGAACCCGAGCCCGATCCCGCTCACCACCAGGAACTGGGTCCAGACCGCGCTCAGGCCGCCGCCGCGGTAGACGATCACCTGAGAGAAGCTGACGAAGTGCCGCGCCGGCAGAAGCCAGGTGAGGTACTGCAGCCACTTCGGCTGACTCTCGACGGGCGTGCTCCCGCCTGAGAGCAGCATCAGCACCACGCTCACCAGAATGATCAAGAGCGCGAACTGCGCCATCGACCGCGAGATCGTCCCGAGGAAGATCCCGAGCGCCGTCGCGAAGAACAGATAGAGCACGACGCCGACGAACCAGAGAACGACCGAGCCGGCGAACGGCACCTTCAAGGCCATCTGGACGATCAGGAACAGCGAGGCCGCGGTGGCGACGAGAATCACCAGGCTGTTGGCCCATACCTTGGCCATCGCGATCTCGAAGGCGCTCAGCGGCATCACCAGCAAGTGCTCGAGCGTGCCGTGCTCGCGCTCGCGGATCACGGCGGCCCCCGTCAGCACGACCGTCAGCAGAGTGATCTGGTTGATGATCGCCACCACGCTCTTGAACCAGGACGAGACTCCGTTCGGGTTGAACAGCTTGCGAACGACGAGGTTGACGGGCCGCGGCGGCAACACCTCCGTGCGCTCGAGAAACGAGTGGGTGCGATCGTTGATGATGTTCTTGATGTAGCCGGCGCCGATCCCTGCCTGCTGCATCGCGGTCGCGTCGATGTTCACCTGGACGGCCGGATTGCGGCCGGCGCGGAGGTCCTGCTCGAAGCCGGGCGGAATCACGACGACGAACATGAACCGCCCTTTGTCCATCTGCGGCAGGACCTCGGCAGCGGTGATCTCCTGGGGCAGCTTGAAGCGCGGCGGGTAGAACGCGTTGAACAGTTCCTTCGACAAGGCCGATTCGTCCTCGTCCACGAACGCGATCGACGCGTTGTTGACCTCGCTCGAGGTCCCGGTCGCCTGGATGTAGATGGCGAGGGTGAACGCGTAGACGACGAACGCGAGCATCACCACGTCGCTGGTGAGACTGCGAATCTCCTTGAGGCCGAGCCAGAAGATGTTCAGCAGCGTCTTCACGCTATCGCTCCTGTTTTCTCAAGCCCGCAACACTGACGGCCAGGAGGACCACGATCGCGCAGGCCAGGAAGGCAATGTCTCCCAGCATCAGGCGGGCCTCGAGCCCCTTGGTGTACGCGCCAAGGCTGGAGTGCATGTAATAGGTGGCCGGCCAGATCGAGCCGACGACCGCGGCGTTGCCGGTGAGCGTCGACACCGGCTGCAGCAGCCCCGAGAACTGAATCGTCGGCACGATGGTGATGATCGCCGTGACGAAGACCGCCGCGACCTGGCTGCTGGTGAACGTCGAAGTGAGCATGCCGATGCCCGTCGTCGCCGTCACGTACAGCACGGTGCAGAGCGTCAACATCAAGAAGCTGCCCTTGATCGGCACGGCGAAGACCATCAGCGCGAGGGCGGTGAGGATGAAGAAGTTCAGCATCCCGATTGCGATGTAGGGCAGCTGCTTCCCCACCAGGTACTCGATCCTTCCCGTGGGGGTGGCGTAGAAGTTGATGATCGAGCCCAGCTCCTTCTCGCGCACGATGCTGACCGCCATCAGAATCGCCGGCAGCAGCAGCAGCAGCAGGGCCGGCACGCTGGGGACGATCGAATAGACGCTCTCGAACGTCGGGTTGTACATGTAGCGCTCCTGGATCTCGGCCGTGCCTTCCTGAGGACTCGCCGTCTGCAATCCGGTCGCGGGATCCCGAAGCGCCGTGCTGTGCACTCCCTGGACGTACTGGGCGACGGTGTCGCCGCGAAAGGTCATCGCGCCGTCCACCTGCGCCATCACCTCCGGCCCAGCGCCCCGCCGAAAGTCCCTGCCGAAGCTGGGGGGAATCTCGAGGACCACCGAGATGTCATCCGACTGCAGCCGCTTGAGCGCTTCGTCGGCCGAGCGCACCGGGGCAGTCGAGACGAAGTAGCGCGGCGAGGCGGCGAACTCCTCGAGGTACCTTCGGCTCTCTTGCGACTGATCGAGATCGTGCGAGGCGTAGCGGATGTGCTCGACGTCGGTGGTGATGCCGAAGCCGAAGACGAGCATCAGCAGCGCCGAGCCCACGAACGCGAACGCCAGTCGAACCGGGTCGCGGAGGATCTGCAGCGCTTCGTTGTGGGCGTACGCGAGCATCCGGCCCACCCGCAGCTGGGCGGCAGCCTGCCTGGCCGTCGGAGGCGCCGCAGGCTTCTCGTTCGCGGGCCGGCCGAGGGGAGCTGCCGCTTTGCTCGCGCCCGGTGACGGTGACGCGACGGCGGCAATCGAGTCCTCCATGTAGCCGATGAAGGCGTCTTCGAGGCTGGCGGCGCCACGGCCTTCGATCAGCTTCTGGGGCTCGTCGCAGGCCAGCACCTTCCCCGCGTTCATCAGGGAGATCCGGTCGCAGCGCATCCCT
>JAGSPQ010000727.1 GCA_018262385.1 Myxococcaceae bacterium
GCTGGACTGGGTTCAGCGGCTGCTCACCTGGGGCGCGCCGGCCGACGGGGTGCTGGTCCAGGCCGCGTTCGAAGGCAGCGTCTATGCGATTACCCTCGCGGTGGCGCGCGGCGCGAAGACCGCTCAGCTGCGCGAGGGCCTGCCGCTCGCCGAGATCGCCCGCAACTGCGGCCACCTCGAAGCGGCCGCGCTGCTCACCCCCCGCCCGAGCGCGCCGCCGGGCTGAAGCGCGCAGGATCTGCGCTCGCAGCCGCGTTTGCTTTGAGGGAGAGTCCAGCCATGTCCCAGCACATCAGCGGCCAAGTGGTGTTGGTGCGGATCGCGAGCCCGAAGCACGCCGGCCAGGCGCAGACCGTCGTCATCCCCCGGCTCCAGGCGCTGCTGAAGGAACTGGGCGTCGCCGAGCACGGCACGGTCGAGCTCGCGCCGGTGGTCGACGACGACGATCAGTGGAGCGAGTAGCCGAAGCCTTCAGCTCGCCGCGGCCTTCGGCTGCACCGTCGCCGGCGGCGCGGCGGGCAGGCGGATGACGAAGGTCGCTCCCGCGCCGATCTCGCTCTCGACCCGCAGCTCGCCCTTGTGCTCCTCGATGATGCTCCGGCTGATCGACAGGCCCAGCCCGGTGCCCTTGCCGCGCGGCTTGGTGGTGAAGAACGGCTCGAACAGCCGCTTGCGCACGTCGGGCGCCATTCCCGGCCCGGTGTCCTTCACCGAGACCAGCACCGTCCAGTCGGCGCCCGACGCCTCGACGTAGAGCTTCTTCTCCTTCGACTGCTCCATCGCCTGCCCGGCGTTCATCATCAGGTTGACCAGCACCTGCCGCAGCTGGTTGCCGTTGCCGATGATGTCCGGCAGCCCCTCGGCGTAGCGGGTCTCGATCCGCACTCCCTGCAGCTGCAGCTGGTGGGCGACCAGCTTCACCGCGCCGTCCACCACCCCGCGGATCTCGAGCCGCTCGCGCTCGACGTCGGGCGGGCGGGCGAACTCGAGCAGCCGCTGGAGGATCGAGTTGGCGCGCTGGGCGTCGTTGTCGATCAGCCCGAAGTACTCCTTCGCCTCGTCGAGATCCGCCGACTCTTTTCCCAGCTGGGCGAAGCCGACGATTCCCACCATCGGGTTCTTCACCTCGTGCGCCAGGCCCGCCGACAGCTCGCCGATCGCCGACAGCTTCTCCGACTGCACCAGCAGCGCGTTCTTCCGCTCGAGCTCGTCGTTGCGCTTGCCGAGCTCCTTGGTCATCTCGTTGAAGGCGGTCGCCACCGCGCCGATCTCGTTCTGGCTGGTGACCTCGACCGCGACGGTGAAGTCGCCCTTCGACACCCGGGCCATCGTCAGCTCGAGGGTGCGCAGCGGCGCGGTCACCCGGCGCGAGAAGTAGACCGCGGCGATCAGCGTGACCGACATCAGCGCGATCGCGAACAAGATCGATCGTTCCTGCAGCTCGCGGGTGGCGCGGAAGACCTCGGCCCGCGGCGTCTCGACCACCACCGCCGCGCTGCCCCGCTCGAGCCGGGCGTAGCTGGCCACCACGTCTCCGTCGTCGGCGCCGTAGTCGCGGCTGCCGCGGGCCACCTTCGCGTCCAGCGCGTCCTTCACCACCGGCAGCGCCGACAGATCCATGTGGCCCAGCACCTTCTGCGGATCGGGGTGGGCGAGCACCGCGCCGCGGGCGTCGACCACGAACACCCGGTAGACGCCGGCGCCCTGCACCACCTTCAGCAGCCGCTCGGGCCGCAGGTCGGCGACCGCGACGATGTTGGCGTTGGAGGTGGCGACCGCGACCCGCAGCAGCGCCAGATCCGGCTGCAGGCTGGCGTTCTGCACCACCAGCCCGGCGGCGGCGACCGACTCCAGCGGCACCGGGTACTCCTTGCGGGCGTGCTCGAGGTCGCCGGCGGCGAGGTTGAGCGACTGCAGCCGGGGCAGGTCGATGAAGCTGAAGGTCTTCTCGAAGCCGCCACTGCTGGCGCGCTTCCACAGCTCGAGCGAGAGCACCTCGTCGTCGGCGTCGAACAGCGCCTTCGCGCGCGCCTCGTTGGGCGAGCCCTCGGCGGCGAAGTACTTCAGCTTGTCGGAGAGCGCATCGAGGGTGCTGTCGATCTGGTCGGCCACCGTCGCGGCCAGCAGCGCGTTTACGTCGTAAACGGTGGCCAGCTTGTCGGCGGTGACGATCCGCGAGGCGAGCGCCAGGTAGGTGACCATCGTTCCGACGAGCATCGCGCCGAACAGCGCGAGCAGTTGGTATCGGATCGAACGGCGCATGGCTGGCCTACTTGCCCCCTGAAAGGTCGAAACGGTAGCCGATGCCGAAGAAAAGTCCTCCCGCTTGCAGCCTGGCGAGCGGAATGTTGAGGCGCGAATAGAGGAAGGAAAGCTCGACTTCTACCGCGCCGGGGCCCAGCCGGCGCCCGAGCGCCGCCACCACCTCGAACGCGGGCAGGGCGGCGGTTTGCGTTGCCACCCCGACCGAGCTGGCGGCGACCTGCACCCCGCCGCCGACCACGCCCAGCAAGGTCCACTGGCCGAAGTTCAGGTGCCCGCCGACCAGCAGGCTCACCGACGGCGCCGTCACCCGCGCCGCCACCGGGCCGTCGGGGCTGTTGACCGTCGCGGCCGCGCCGTAGATCCCCGCGCGCAGGTGGGCGGTGAGGCGCCCTCCGGCGAGGTAGGGGCGGTAGGCGAGGGTCAGCGCGCCGGCGGGCGAGCGCACCGCTCCGCCGTTGTACCGGCCCCCCACCACCCCGGCGAGGGTGAGCGGCGAGAAGTCGCCTGCCAGCCGCAGGGTGTGCTGCCCCTGGTAGGGGCCCTCGCGCACCCAGAGGGTGCCGGCCTGGCTGGGCGGCAGCTCGGCCGGGGCCTGCCACTGGGCCACCCAGGACTCGCCCTCCTGGTGGAGGCCGGCGAGCGAGCCGTGATCCACCGACAGCTCGGGCTTCGCGCCGGGGACGACGTTGCCGCGCGCGTCCAGCAGGCGGATCTCGACCCGGCTGGTCGAGGCGCCGTCGCTGCGCAGCGGCTCGCGGTCGAACGCCACCGACGCGCTCACCACCCGCGGGCTGCCGAAGTAGAAGCGGACGGCGGGGCTCCACTCCGAGCTCTTGCCGCGCGCGCCGATCGCCCGGACCCGCACCACGTGGTCTCCCTCGGGCAACGGCACCCGGGTCGGCGGCATCCCGACCGCCTGCACCACCCCGTCCAGCTCCAGCTCATGGCTCACCGCGTGCTCGACCTTCGACCAGGCGATGCCGAGCAGCCCGTCGGCCGGCCGCACCAGCACCGCGCCGTCGATCGGGTACAGCACCGAGACCTTCGAGGGCGTCGGGGCGTCGGCGACGACGAAGCTGCGCGGCTCGGAAGAGAACGAGGGGTGCCCGGCCGCGTCGCGCGCCGTCACCCGCCACAGGTACCGGCCGGGCGAGAGGGTCAGCCGGTGGGTGGTGCCGGACACGCTGCTGGTCGCTGGATCCTTGAAGCTCTCGGAG
>JAGSPQ010000728.1 GCA_018262385.1 Myxococcaceae bacterium
AGTGTTGCTCCGCGCGGTGGCTGTCCTCCGACGCATCCCGGTTGCGCTCACCTGGCTGCTGCTCGCGGGGGGCGGCGCGGCCCTGGTGCTGCTGCCCCTGTTCGGGCTGCCCGGGTACGAGCTGTCGGCGGCGCTCGCACTCGGCCACGGCCTGCTGGGAGGAGTGGCGGGAATCGCGGCCGCCCGGCTCGAGCGCCGGCTGATCCGCTCGGTCGACCCGCGGCCGAAGAACGCCCGGAGGTACGACTCGGCGCTGCGCTCGACCCTCGCCGCCGCCGCGGCCGCCTGCGTGCTCAACCTCTCGGCGCTGGTGCCTCCGCTGGTGGCGTCGGTGATCTACGCGGCGACCTCCACCCGGTGCGATCCGTTCAGCCTGATCGGGTTCTTCCCGCTGCTGACGCTTCCCTCGGCGATCCTCGCGGGCACCGCCGGCGCGTTCGTCGGCTTCGCCACCCGGCGGGTTTGGACGGCGAGCCTGCTCTACTTCGCCACCCTGCTGGCCTCGCTGGCGGTGACGGTGCCGCCGATCCTCTTCGGGCCGCAGGTCTTCGCCTTCAACCACCTGCTGGGCTACGTGCCCGGGCCGCTCTACGACGAGGCGCTGTCGGTCACCCCGGCGCTCGGCTGGTTCCGGCTCGAGACGCTGCTGCTGGCGCTGACGGTGGTGGTGTGGCCGGCGCTGATGCTCGACATGAAGTCCGGCTCGCTCACCCGCCCCCACCTGCGGCCGGGGTCGGTGCTGCTGCTGGCCGGACTGATCGCCTCGATCTTCACCCTCGAAGAACGGGGCCCCCAGCTCGGCACCCGGATGAACGAGGCGGTGCTGGAAGAGAAGCTCGGCGGCAAGCGGGAGAGCGAGCACTTCGTGCTCCACCACCCGCGCGGCAAGCCGAAGGAAGAGCTCGAGCGGCTGGTGCGCGATCTCGAGTTCCGCCACGCGCAGATCTCGGCCTTCTTCGGCGGGCCGCCGCCCGGGAAGGTTCACGTCTGGTGGTACCGGTCGGCGCAAGAGAAGCAGGCGCTGGTCGGCGCCGGCGGCACCCAGTTCGCCAAGCCGTGGCGGCGCGAGGTCCACGTCAACGAGGCCCCCTTCCCCCACCCGGTGCTGAAGCACGAGCTGGTGCACGCGATGGCCGCTCCGTTCGGCTCGCCGCCCTTCGGGGTGACGGCGACGCTCGGCGGCTTGATGGCCAACGCCGGGATCATCGAAGGGATCGCGGTCGCCGGCGATGACCCGGTGGACGATCTGACCCTCCACGAGTGGGCGGCGGGGATGAAGCAGCAGCAGCTGTTGCCCGACATCCGCGCGCTGCTCGGCCCGACCGGCTTCTACGCCGCGGCCCCCGCGCGGGCGTACACCGCCGCCGGCAGCTTCATCCGCTGGCTGGGCGACAGCCACGGAGGCGAGAAGCTGCGGGAGCTCTACCGGCGCGGCGACTTCCAGACCGTCTATGGCCAGCCGATCGGCGCGCTCGCCACCGAGTGGGAGAAGTCGTTGGACGCGCTGCCGCTGGAGCCGTCGGCGGCGAACCAGGCGTTCGGCCGCTTCCGCCGCGGCAGCCTGTTCTCCCGGCCCTGCGCCCGCGAGGTCGCCCGGCTCTCGATCGAAGGGGCCGAGCTGCTGCAGAGCGACCCGGACGAAGCGGTGCGCCGCTACCAGCGCTGCGCCCAGCTGCAGCCCGACGAGCCGGGCCACGTGCTGGCCGAGGCCAACGCCCTGCAGAAGAGCGGCCGCAAGCTCGAGGCGGGCGAGCGGCTGACGACGCTGGCGGCGGCGGTGAAAGATCAGCCCGGCCCGGCGGCGGAGGTGGCGATGGCGCGCGGCGATCTGGCCTGGGCGCGCGGCAAGCCGGACGAGGCGCGCGAGCACCTGAGCCGGATCCTCACCCTCGACCCTTCCCCCGCGATGGATCGCACCGCGCGGGTGAAGCTGGCCGCGCTCGAGGATCCGAAAGCCGGCAAGGCGCTGTGGGCCTACTTCAAGCCCGGCGGCGACGACGTGAAGCTGCTGCTGCTGCGCGAGGCGCTCGAGGGCGGCCCGTCGGACGTCTACCTGAGCTACCTGCTCGGCCGCCGGCTGGCCCAGAGCAGCACGCCCGCCCTCGCCCTGCCCTACCTCGCCGCCGCGCTCGCCCCGGGCACGCTGCCAGAGAGCATTCGCAAAGAGACGCTGCGGCTGCAGCTCGAGGCGCTGTTCCTCTCGGGCGACTGCGCGGGGGTCGCCGACGCGCTCGGGAAGCTGCCGTCGTACTCGACCGCGTTCACCGCCCGCTCCAAAGAGTGGCAAGCGCGCTGCGTCTTCGAGCAGAGCGCGTTCGGCGGGCCCCTCGTCCCCGACGCCGGGGGCTGAGTGGTGTCGCTGGTACGTGAAGGATCTTTGCGCTAACAGCCTGCGGCCCATGCACTTCGAAGCACGTCAGCGCATCAACGGAACCGTGGCGGAAGTCGAGGCCGCGCTCACCGACGAGAAGTACCTCGACTTCCTGCTCAAGCACCACGGCGTGCTGCTCGAGGTCGCGCTGATCGAGAAGAAAGACGACGGAGTGCGGATCGAGCGGAAGGTGCGCTACCGCCCCAAGCCGGTGATCGAGGCGATCGGCCCGAAGAAGGTGCCGCCCGAGTTCTTCGCCTTCATCGAGACCTCGACCTGGGATCGGAACAAGAAAGAGCTGAAGTTCGTCAACGTGCCGACCAGCCACAAGATCAGCTCGATGATGGAGAACACCGGCGTGCTGCGGCTGCGCGAGGCCGGCGGCCAGTGCGAGCGCACGATGGACGGCGAGATCAAGCTCAAGCTGCCCTTCTTCCTCAAGCCGCTGGCGATGGTGGGCGAGGCGGTGATTCAGCGCGAAGGGTTGAAGATCCTCGACGCCGAATTGCCGGTGCTCAACCGCTTCATCGCCGAGGTCGTTCGCGCGCCGAAGTGATGGCCCGGAAATGCCCACCCTCTTCACCCTGTTGGAATTACAAATGAAAACGACGATCGCGGTGCTGGTGCTCTCGCTGCTCGTGGCCTGTACCCCGAAGAAGATCCCCGGGACGGAGATCGACGACAACGACGACACCCGGGCGATCCTCGCGGTGATGGAGGAGTACCGCAAGGCGGTCGAGACCAAGAACGCGCAGACGATCGTCGACCTCGCCGACCCGACGTTCAAGGACGACGGCGGCAGCGCCGCGCTGGACGATGATCTCGAGTACAGCCAGCTGTTCACCGTTCTTCCTGCCCGGCTGTCGAAGATGGACGAGATCAAGGTCGAGGTCTCGGTGCGGAAGATCGAGATCGACCGCGAGCTGGGCACCGCCCGGGCCACCTACACCTACAACACCAGCTTCCGGCTGCCCGGGATGAACCCCAAGCCCCAGAGCGAGTCCGACATCAA
>JAGSPQ010000072.1 GCA_018262385.1 Myxococcaceae bacterium
GCCGATCAACATGAAGGAGGGCCCTCGCGGCATCAACGACACCACCGACCCGCTGAAGTCCAGGAGCGGGCCGATCACCAAAGAAGAATGGGCGGATCCGTCGAAGCTGCTCGAGGGCCTGACCCAGAACCCCGCCGCCGGCGAAACCAGCAACAGCCGCGACGCCTGTGGTCCGTCGAACCTGCTGGGCATTGCCCTGATGTCAGGCCCCGAGGGCGGCGCGAAGTTCCTCGAGAACGTGGCGAAGAACGCCAGCCCGGCGCAGCTCTCCACCGATGACAAGGGAAACCTGAACAGCATCGCCGGCAAGCTCAGGTCCGGCACCGCGACCCGGGAGGACCTCGCGACGGCGCAGGGAATCCTCTACCGCGCCGGCAACACCCATCGAGGTCCCGACGAGGCAGTCGCCGAGGCCCTGCCCAAGCTCGCCGGCGCCGAGAAGGCCGAGCTGACCGCCCTCAACAACAAGCCGACGTGGAGCGACGCGGACGCCAGGCGGATCGGCGAGCTGATCACCAAGGCCACCGGCAGTCCGTCCGAGCTGACCCGCGACGGGCCGGGCTGGAAGGTGGAGGTGGCTGGCGCCCGGGTGGCCACCGACAAGTCGGCGTACAGCGACGACGAGCTGAACAACCTGGCGAAGATGGGCGGGCTGAAGCCGAACAGCACCGAGATGGGGATGGAAGACACGCTCAAGAGCGTGTTCGGCAAGCTGAAGCCGGGCGAGTCGGTGGTGATCCGGGTGGCGGGCGAGGCGAACGGCGACAAGCCGGACCATTTCGTGACGATGGGGCGGCGCGCCGACGGAACTGCGTACATCTACAATCCCGACCCCTCCAACAAGGACGCGACCACCTTCATCGGGGGCAAGGGCAAGCCCTCGACGGCGTTCCAGGCGCAGATCGCCAAGTACGAGGATCGGGTCTGGTTTGACCCGAACGGCAAGCTCCCGAAATACACCAGGGTCTCGCCCGACTGACCGCTTCAGCCCGGCCAACCTCCAGGGCCTCGCGGTGGACGACGGCTTCGTCTACTGGACCTCGACCGACCGGGTGATGAAGGCGACGAAGTAGGCGCCGGTCTCGAACCTCGACGGACCCAGCGCAGGCCCGGGCCCGATTTCGTTGACATCCCGCAGCCTCGCGCCTACCCGACCCTTCTGATGTCGGCGCCGGATCCCCTGCTCGAAATCCTCCACCGCCTCGAGTCGACGCGCCACGCGCGGGCGGTCGGGCTGCACTCGGGAGCCCGGGGCTGGGTGCTGGCGCGGCTGCAGGCGAAGCTCGGGGTGCCGCTGCTGTGCGTCACCGCCGACGAAGACTCGGCCGAAGCGCTGGCGGCGGATCTCGCCTTCTTCCTCGGCGGCCCGGGGACCCCGAGCCGGCCGACCGTGCTCCAGCTGCCGGCGGAAGACTCGATGCCCTGGGACGAGCTGATCCCCGACACCGGGATCGTCACCGAGCGGCTGGGCGCGCTGTTCCACCTCCAGCAGGGCGCGGCGGTGAAGGCGCTGGTGGTGCCGGCGTTCGCGCTGGCGAAGCGGATGATCCCTCCGAAGGTGATGCAGGCGCTCTCGCACCTCGTCCGCCCGGAAGAAGAGGTCTCCCGCGACGCGCTGGCGCTGAAGCTGGCCGAGATGGGCTACCGCAACGTCCCGCTGGTCGAAGACGTCGGCACCTTCTCGGTGCGGGGAGACATCCTCGACGTCTTCCCGCCGCTGGCCGACAAGCCGCTGCGGCTCGAGTTCTTCGGCGACTTCATCGAGTCGATGCGCCCGTTCGAGCCCGAGACCCAGCGCACGCCGGCCGAGGCGCCGAAGGTGACCGAGCTGCGGCTGCTGCCGGCCCGCGAGCTGTTCTTCAGCGCCGACACCCGCCGCGCCGCGGAGCAGAACCTGCGCGCGCTGGCCGAGCACTCCGACGTGCCCACCTCGCGGGTGCGCGAGCGGATCGATCAGATTCGCGAAGGGATCAACGGCGCCGGGCTCGAGGGGCTGCTGCCCGGCTTCTTCGACGGCGGGCTGGCGGGATTGTTCGAGTACCTGCCGGCGTGGACCCGCCGCGAGCCGCTGGTGTTCGTCGACAATCCGAGCGCAGTGACCCAGGCGCTCGAGGACCACTGGGGCGAGGCCGAGCGCAGCCACCGCGACGCGATCGCCGCCGGCGAGCTGACCTTCCCCCCCGAGGCCCACTTCCTGCGGCCCGGGGAAGTGCTCGCCGCGCTGGCGAAGCTGCCGGTGCTCGAGGCGGGCGCGCTGACCCTGACCGCCGCGCCCGAGGCCGAGCCTCCGGTGGCGTTCGCGTTCGGCGAGACGAAGGATCTGCGGGAGGCGATCACCACCCACCACGGCGAAGAAGGAGCGCTCACTCCGCTGCTCACCCGCCTGCAGCAGTGGCGCGACGAAGGGCTCCTCGCCGCGGTCGCCTGCGGGACTGCGGGCCAGGCCGATCGGCTCAAGCGGCTGCTGGCCGAGCGGGAGACCCCGGTGCAGGTGCACGCCGAGCCGCTGCCCGGAAACCCCGCGGCGCTGTTTCTGCCCGGGGTGCTCGCCCACGTCTTCCTCGGCGAGATCTCGAAGGGCTTCGTCGACAAGGACGGCCAGCTGGCGGTGCTGTCGGACGAAGAGATCTTCGGCACCCGGGCACGGCGCACGGTCAAGCGGCGCAAGGGCGACAGCGGCTTCAGCGCGGCGGCGTTCCGCGACCTGAAGGAAGGCGACCTGGTGGTCCACGCCGAGTTCGGGGTCGCGCGCTACGGCGGGCTGACCCAGATGGAGCTGCAGGGGATCCCGAACGACTTCCTGCTGCTGGAGTACTTCGGGAAGGACAAGATCTACCTCCCGGTCGGGCGGATGCGGCTGATCTCCCGCTTCACCGGCGGAGATCCCGACAAGGTCGTGCTCGACAAGCTGGGCAGCGATGCGTGGGTGAAGACCAAGGCCCGGGTTCGCGAGCAGCTGCTGAAGATGGCGGCCGAGCTGCTCAACCTCTACGCCGCGCGGCGCGCCCACCCGGGCCACCGCTTCCACGAGCCCGATCGCTACTTCCGCCAGTTCGAAGCCGACTTCGCGTTCGACGAGACGCCGGATCAGCAGCGCGCGATCGACGAGGTGCTGGCCGACATGCTCAAGCCCGAGGTGATGGATCGCCTGGTCTGCGGCGACGTCGGCTACGGGAAGACCGAGGTCGCGATGCGCGCCACCTTCAAGGCGGTGCTCGACAAGAAGCAGGTCGCGATCCTCGTCCCCACCACCCTGCTCGCCCACCAGCACTTCCAGTCGTTTCGCAAGCGCTTCGCCGGCTACCCGGTGACGGTCGAGGTGGTCAGCTCGCTGCGCAAGCCCGGCGAGGTGCGCGACGTGCTGCGCCGCGCGCTCGAGGGCCGGGTCGACGTGCTGATCGGCACCCACAAGCTGCTGGGCGGCGAGGTCTCGTTCAAGGATCTCGGGCTGCTGGTGATCGACGAGGAGCAGCGCTTCGGGGTGAAGCAGAAGGAACAGCTGAAGAAGCTCAAGACCCAGGTCGACGTGCTCACCCTCTCGGCGACCCCGATTCCGCGCACCTTGAACATGGCGATGAGCGGCCTCCGGGACATGTCGCTGATCACCACTCCGCCGGCCGACCGGCGAGCGATCCGCACCTTCGTCAACCGCTTCGACCCCGAGCAGATCAAGACCGCGATCCTGCGCGAGGTGCAGCGCGGCGGGCAGGTGTTCTTCGTGCACAACCGGGTCAGCTCGATCCACTCGATGGAGAAGTTCCTCAAGGAGCTGGTGCCCACCGTCTCGGTCGGCGTCGCCCACGGGCAGATGGCCGAGGGCGTGCTCGAGAAGGTGATGCTCGAGTTCGTCGAGAAGAAGCACCAGGTGCTGCTGTGCACCAGCATCATCGAGAGCGGGATCGACATCAGCAACGCCAACACGATGATCGTCAACCGCGCCGACGCCTTCGGGCTCGCCCAGCTCTACCAGCTGCGCGGGCGGGTCGGCCGCAGCAAGGAACGGGCGTACGCCTACCTGCTGGTGCCCGCCCGCACCGCCGTCACCAAGGACGCCGAGCGCCGGCTCGAGGTGCTGCAGGCGTTCACCGAGCTGGGCGCCGGCTTCTCGATCGCCTCGCACGATCTGGAGATCCGCGGCGCGGGCAACCTGCTGGGCGGCGAGCAGTCCGGCAGCATCGAGGCGGTCGGGTTCGACCTCTACGCCCAGATGCTGGAGGAGGCGGTGGCCGAGATGCGGGGCGAGCCGCCGCGCACGGAAGTCGAGCCCGACGTGAACCTGCCGATCGCCGCCTACCTGCCCGACGACTACGTGCCCGACGTCCACCAGCGGCTGGTGCTCTACAAGCGGCTGTCGTCCGCCTCGACCCCCGAGGATCTCGAGGATCTGCGCGCCGAGCTGATCGATCGCTACGGCGACGCGCCCAACGAGCTCGACGCGCTGTGCGAGCTGATGTCGCTGAAGATGACGATGCGGGGGATGCGGCTGCGGCAGCTGGACGGCGCGCCCGG
The DNA here is from genome assembly GCA_018262385.1 of Myxococcaceae bacterium. Taxonomy (GTDB): domain Bacteria; phylum Myxococcota; class Myxococcia; order Myxococcales; family Myxococcaceae; genus JAGSPQ01. Next base: position 4,510 of record JAGSPQ010000072.1, read on the forward strand.
CCGGCTGGTGATCACCCTCGGGCCCGACGCGCTGCTCGACGGAGCGAAGCTCGCCCGGCTGGTGCAGAAGTCGAAGGGCGCGCTGCGGCTGACCCCCGACATGAAGCTGGTCGCCCGGCTGGGCCCCGAGGTGCGCGGCCACGGCTTCGTCGACCAGGCGCGCAAGGTGCTGCGGGATCTCGAGGCGCTCGCCCCGGCGGAGTAGGCCCTGGCCTACCTGGGATTGCGGCGCGGGATGCCGCGCTGGTCCCCCGAAGACTCGACCAGGTAGTTGAACCCGAGCGCCGCTCCGACGGCCCCCCGCGCGTACGCCCGGAATTCCATCTGCGGCGCCGCGCCCAGCGTCTCGACCTCGTAGATGAAGTGGCAGCCGATCTTCCGGAACGCGGTAGGCTTCTCCTTGATCCTCAGCCGGGCGCCGTCTTCGCACCACTCGTCCGGCGCAAAGCCGACCTCGTCCAGGTTGGTGGTGAAGCGATCCTTCTCCGCGAAGTAGGCCTTCTGCGCCACGTAGAGGCCCTTGAGGTTCAAGAACGCCTCGGCCTCGAGCTGCTTCAGTACCGCGGCGGGGTCGGGGGTGGGCCCCCGGGTCTGGGCCGCCGCTCGAGCGCCACCCACCGCGGCGGCACCCACCAACGCGCCGAGGACCCCGCGCCGGCTGAAGTGCGCCGATGCGCCGCGCTGACATTCCTCACAATGACCGCAGGTGCAACGCGGGGAGCCCATCGTCCGCCCAGCCTAGATCGACGGGCTCCAGCGTGGGTTGCCCCGGCAATCTTTGCGGCGGGTACCGCTGGCGGCGCAGCCGTTTCACCCCAATGGATCGAGCGGGGCGAGCAAGGGCCGGTGCTTCCTCGGCCCCGCCGCCCGGGCGCATTTCTCGCACGCCCGGCCCGCCTCATCGAAAGCCCAGGGGGGGCACGTGGTTCAGAACAACCGCCGGACCAGAATTCTCGCAGTCGAGGACGATCTCACCACCCGGGCCGCGCTGTTCGGCCTGCTCGCCGACGAGTCCTTCGAGGTCGTGCTCACCAAGACCGCCGAGGGCGGCCTGGCGCAGCTGCGAACCAAAGGCTTCGACGTGGTGCTCACCGACGACCGGCTGCCGGGCCACACCGGCTTCTGGCTGGCCAGCCGCGCGCGCGAAGAGGGGCTGCTGCCCTACGCCCAGGTGCTGATGCTCAGCGGCGATCCCGCGGCGCAGACCAACGAGTGGCTGACCATCGTTCGCAAGCCGCTCGAGGCGGGCGGGCTGGTGAAGGTGGTCGGGGCGCTGCTGGAGAAGATCCGCGGCGCCGCCGCCCGCTGCTGAAGTGAAGCCTCAGTACTTGAGGCCCTTCACCGTGCCGGCGTCCTCGAAGCGGTTGCCGATGGTGCCGATCCGCACCCCGTACTTGCTGCCCATCGCCTCGATGGTGTGCACGCCGTCTCCGACGCTGATCGCGACGTGGTGGCCGTTGAACAACAGCGCGCCCGGCGTCCGCGAGGCCTGGGCGATCGACATCTTGGTCACCGCCGCCCGCTGATTCTGCGAGCCGTCGGGGATGCTGCCACCCGCCTGGTGCACCGCCCACTGCACCAACTCGGAGCAGTCGAAGGTGTTCGGATCCTTGTCGTCGAGCTTCACCTCGGCGCCGAAGACGTACTTGTCTCCGTTCTGCTTGAGCGCGAGCCGCAGCATCTCCTGGGCGGTGCCCGGGCCGGTCGCGCCGGTGCTGTTGAGGGCGAGGTCTTCGGGCCGCCCGCCGTTGAGCTGGCTGGGGTTGTCGGTCGACTTGCCGTAGTCGTCGGTGATCTTCTCGTAGTTGCCCTTCAGCCGGGTCAGCTCGCTCAGCTCGAGCGTGCCGTCGACCTTCGCGCCGGTCGAGTTCTGGTACGCCTTGAGCGCCTTCTCGGTGCGGGGGCCGAACTTGCCGTCGAGGGGGCCGGGATCGAAGCCGGCCGCCTTGAGCATCTTCTGCATCTCGGCGACCTCCGCGCCCTTGTGGCCGCGGGCCAGCCCGTGATCCTCGGAAACCTTTCCTTTGAACGCCTGGTAGGTCTGCCTCTGCGCGATCTTGCTCATAAAGGGATTGTCGCAAATGCCGCGAAACTGTCCTGTGGAGATTGCTTCCACGCATGAAATGCACTTTCAGTTTTGAAAGGTCGGGGGGGCCGCCAAGCCTCTGTTTTCTCTGACCGCTTTTTCTGGCCGGGCCGTTGCACACATTGGGGCCCTTCGATGCGTGACTGCTACGAGACCATCTGGCGCTTCCCGAGCTCTGAAAAGGGCTCGTGGCTGCGTGGACTGCTGAAGGAAACCGGCCACGTCAACTTCGTGCTCAGCGGTCCGTGGAGCTCGTCGGGTGAGCCGCTGGGGGTGTTCGGCAACTCGCTCGAGGCGTTTCACCTGCTGCTGAAGAGCGATGGGCCCGGGCTGGTGCTGCGCCAGCGGGCGTTGGATCAGACGCTGTCCGATCGGCAGAACGTCGAGCACCTGGTGCCGCTGCCGGTGGCGCAGAAGTTCGCCGAGGATCTCCGCTCGGAGGCGCTGTGGGCGACGCTGCGCCGCTCGCTCCACGGCGATCAGGCCGCGGTGTCCAGAGCGCCGCCCCCGCCGACCCCGCGCTAACCGTTGCGCTAGCCCAGCCCGAGCCGGGTCAGCAGCCAGCGCAGCAGCTCCCCGCCGAACCAGACGTCGATCGCGACCATCGGCGCAAAGCCGATCAGCGTCCCCACGATCAGCCGGGGCAGCGGCACCCGCATCACCCCCATCAACAGCTGCGCCGGGTGGAGGGTGAAGGTCACCAGCCGGAACACGATCACCCCCACCAGACCCCGCTCGGTCAGCCACCGCTCGTACTTGCGCAGCCGGTCGGGGATTCTCGCCTGCACCCAGTCGAAGGCGACCCACCGCGCGAAGGCCACGTTCACCAGCGACGAGCCGAGCGCGCCGAGCAACGACAGCCCGAAGGCGAGCGGTGCAGGCCAGACCAGCGCGGCGGCGAGGACGAAGGTGTGCCCCGAGACGCCGACCGGCTGGATGAAGCTGAACGCGAGCAGGAAGACGGCGAAGCCCCACGGGCCGAACGAGCGGACCCACTGGGCGGTCTGCTCGAGCGAGAACCCGTCGAGCGCGCCGGAGAAGATCAACCCCAGCACGAGCGCGATCCCGCCGGCGGCCGCCACCAGGCGAAGGACGCGGCGCCGGGCCTCGGGCAGCACGAAGGCTCTACAGCTCGAGCAGCTTCATCTTGTTCTTCGCTGCCTTGGCGAGCTTGCCCTTGCCCTTGCTGGCCAGCTGCTCGAGCACCTCGGCGCCGATGCCCTTCAAGTCGAACTGCGGCTTCTCGGCGAAGTGCACGCCCAGGTAGTAGCGCGCCTCGTCGGTGAGCTTCTTGTCCTTGTTGACCGCCTCGGCGACCTTGAAGCCCTCGGCGTGGAGCCGCTCGAGCACCATCAGCACCGTGTCCCGCTGGCGGGCGCGGGGGTGGAGATCGAGCGAGTGGTGCTGCAGCCGCTGGAGCACCGCGCCGAACCGATCGCCCGAGCTGGCCACCGACGATCGCCCCAGCAGCTCGGAGATCGCCTCCGCCCGCGCCGGATCCTTCTTCCCCACCGCCTTCGCCTTCTCGCGCAGCACCTGGGCCCAGCCTTCCGGATCCGCGATCCGCACCGGCTCGAGCTGCCGCTTGGCGATCGCGAACGACTTGCCCAGCTGCTCGGCGCCCGCCTGCAGCAGCTTCTGGAGGTCTTTCTTGCCCAGCTTCGAGGCGAGCGGGTTGAGCGCCTCGGAGAGCACGTGGGCGCCCACCTCGTCGATCGCGGTGGCCAGCGCCTCGACCAGCAGCGCCTCTCCGTTCTTCAAGGAAGCGAGCACCTTGCTGGCCGCCTCCGCCTTGGCGCGGTTGTCGGACGAGGCGACCGGCAGCAGGGTCTTCGCCGCCAGCTTGCTGTCGGGAGCCAGCGCGCCCAGCCGCTCGATCGCCCACAGCCCGACCTCGTTGTCCGGGCTGCCGACCAGCTCGGCCAGCTCTTCGGAGAACTCGGGCCCGAACTTCAGCACCGTCAGCGTCTCGCGCGCGGCGCGCAGCACCAGCGAGTCGCTGTCGTTGAGCAGCTCCATCAGCTTGCGCACCGCCTTCTTCGACGCTCCGCCGGCGAGCGCGAACCGCAGGCTGGTCACCGCTTCGATCCGCACCGCGGTCGGCCACTTCGGCGACAGGTACGGCAGCAGGGTGTCCGCGCTGTCTTCCAGCTCGAGGAAGCCGAGCACCTTCAGCGCCCCGCGCAGCGCCAGCTCGTCGTCGGCGGTCTTCTTCTTGTCGAGGAACTTCTCGACCTGGGTGCGCATCACCTTTCGCTCGGCGGGACTGATCGTCTTCGACTCCGCGCGGGCCGAGAGCGCCACCTTGTTGATGTGCTCCCAGCTCTGGCCCTTCATCCCCTCGAGGGCCAGCTCGAGGCTCTGGCGTCCGCCGATTGCCGGCAGAAGCTCAGACAGCAGG
>JAGSPQ010000729.1 GCA_018262385.1 Myxococcaceae bacterium
TGACGGTGGGAGTGGTGAAGAAGGCCGAGCTGGCCGCGCTGCTGGCTTCGCTGAAGGAAGCGAAGGTCGAGCCGCGGATCGTCACCCACCCGGGCCTCGTCTACCAGAACCTGCTCTCCGCCCTGCCCGGCCACCAGCTGCCCGAGAACCCGCAGGCGGCGATCGCGATCGTCGATCTCGGCCACGAGCGGGTGTGCGTCGCGGTCGGGCGCGCCGGCCAGGGCATCGAGCACGCCCGCACCTTCACCGGCGGCGGCGCCGCGCTCACCCGCGCGCTGGCCACCGAGTTCAAGATCCCGTTCGCCGAAGCCGAGCAGTGGAAAGAGGAGCACGGCGCGGTGGGCGAGCATGCGGTCGGCCCCGACGCCGAGCGGGCAGCCGGCGCCTTCGTCCGCGGAATGCAGCCGCTGCTGCGCGAGCTGCGGCCGACGCTCAAGTCGTACACCGCGAAGACCAAGCGCACGATCGAGAAGGTCTTCATCTGCGGCGGCGGCTCGCAGCTCAAGGGGCTCGAGGAGCAGCTGTCGCGCGATCTCGGCCTGCCGGTGCAGCGGCTGCCCCTGCCCGACGAGACGAAGGACGCGATCGGCGCCAACGGGGCGAGTGCCGCCCAGGCGTTCTCGCTGGCGCTGCGCGGCCAGGCGAGCGGAGCCAAGGCCCCGCGCTTCAACCTCCGCCGCGGCGATCTCGCCTTCAAGAGCGACTTCGACTTCGTGCAGGAGAAGGTCGGCCAGCTGGTGACCTTCGGGCTGATCCTGCTGGTGCTGCTGATCGCCGGCGGAGTGGTGCGCAACACCGTGCTCGAGCGGCGCGAGAAGCAGGTCGATCAGATGCTGTGCGAGGTCACCAAGCGGGTGCTGGGCACCTGCGAGAAGGACTTCCTCAAGGCGGTCAACATGCTCAAGGGCAAGGAGAGCCCGGCCGCCGTCGTCCCCCGCCGCAGCGCGGTCAACCTGCTGGCCGAGCTGACCAGCCGGATCCCCGCCGACATCCCGGTGACGATGGAGCAGATCGTGGTCGATCTCGATCGCATCGGAGTGCGCTGCGAGGCCAACAGCAGCAAGCAGATGGAGGATCTGATCGCCGCGCTCAAGACCTTCAAGTGCTTCAAGGAAGTGAAGGAAGGGAAGATCGAGAAGAGCAAGGACGGCACGAAGGTGAACTTCCGGCTCGACGTCCAGGTCAACTGCCCGGACGAGGGGAACACCTGATGCTCCGCCAGCTGCTCAACAACCTGCAGAGCTCGTTCGCCACCCTCTCGTCGCGCGAGCGGCGGATGGTGCTGATCGCCGGCGTCGCGGTCGCCGCGTTCATCGTCTTCCTCGTCACCTGGAGCTTCTCGAACAGCGCGGACGCGATCCGCAGGCGCACCCAGAACAAGATCGCCAGCCTCGAAGAGGTGCAGGAGCTGGCGGCGACCTACCGCGACGCCAAGGGCGTGCAAGACGCGATGGAACAGAAGCTGGCCGCCAGCAACGTGCGGCTGATCAGCTACCTCGAAGAGAAGGGCAACAAGGCGGGCCTCAGCATCCCCAGCATCAACCCGAAGGCCGACGTGACGCTCGACGGCGAGAAGATCGTCGAGAGCGCGGCCGAGTTCACCCTCACCGACGTGCCGCTCAACCGGCTGGTCGACTTCCTCGCCGCGGTCGAAGCGGGCCCCGGGGTGGTGAAGGTGAAGTACCTGCGCATCGAGCCGCGCCTGAAAGAAGAGACGCTCACCGCCTGGGTCGTGGTCGCGACCTACCACCTGAAGAACTGACGAGCGCCCCCAGCCCATGGCCGAAGAGAAAAAACTCAGCTTGTGGAAACGCATCGCCGGCTACAGCGCGTTCAGCGTGTTCGCGCTGATCACGGCGTTCTTCCTCACCTTCCCGTACGAGACGCTCAAGGAGCGGGTGCGGCTCGAGGCCGACGCCCAGGGCTACGTGGTGAAGATCGGCTCGCTCGGCCCCGGGTTCTTCTCGCTGCGCGCCACCGACGTGAAGATCAGCGCGAAGTCGACCGGCGCGGCCGAGGAGGCGCCGCCCCAGGCGCTCCAGATCGACGCGATCTCGGTCGGGCCGGCGCTGTTTCCGCCCGGGGTGGCGATCTCGGCCCGGGCGTTCGGGGGCTCGGTGGTGGCGAAGGCCGGGATGCTGAAGGACGTCAGCGTCAAGCTCGAGGCCGAGGACATCGACCTCTCGAAGGGCAACCTGAAGGGCTTCACCGGGATCGACTTCGGCGGCACGATCGACCTCAGCGCCGCGCTGGCGATGCCGCAGGTCAAGGTGGGCGGAGGCCCCGCGGAGCCGGATCTGGGCGCCGCGACCGGCAACCTCGTGCTCGAGACCCACGGGGTGGCGATCAACGGCGGCACCGCGAACGTGGTGATCCCGATGTACGGGGCCGAGCCGACTCCGCTCGACCTGCCGAAGATCGTGCTGGGCGACATCACCGGGAAGCTGAAGTTCGAAAAGGGCGCCGGCACGATCGAGGAGTTCCGAGGCAAGAGCGCCGATCTCGAGGTGGGGATCACCGGGACGATCAAGCTGGCGAAGGCGCTGGCGTACTCCGAGCCGAACCTCGAGGTCCGCTTCAAGCCCGACTCGGAATTCCAGAAGCGGCTCGGGCTGGTCGGCAGCGCGCTGTCGGCGGTGGGAAGCGATCCGAAGGATCCGAGCTGGCGGCTGGGCCGGCTGACCGGGTTCCTGGGCAAGCCGAACTTCCGGTAGCCCCCGGGCTGGCTGCGCGGCGCGCGCAATCCCTGCGAGGCCGCCGAACGCCGAACCGGAAGGCGCTGCCGGGCACAGCCCTCGAAGTTACAGATCGACCAGCCACTTTGGTGAGGTCGACATGTTCCACGCCCTCGGGGCGATCATCTACCGGTTCCGTTGGCTGACGCTGATCTGCGCCGGCCTGTTTCTGGCGGGGTCGGTGGCGATGCTCCTCCGGGGAGCCCGGCTGACGAGCGGAAGCGTGAAGAACCTCGAGGCCGACCGCGCCGATCGGCTGGTCGAGTCGGTGATCGGCCGCCGCACCGAGACCACCTTCGTGGCGCATTTCCGGGCCGAGGGGCTCGATCCCGCCTCGGCCGAGTTCAAGGAAGCGATGGCGCGGGCGCTCGCGCCGCTGCGGGAAGACGCGCGGGTCACCCACGTGCAGTCGCCCGCCGACGTCGACCCCCAGCGCGCGCAGGAATGGATCAACCCCGAGCGCAACTCGGCGCTCGCGTTCATCACCCTGCGCGGCGAGCTGGAGCAGGCGCTGACCGCCTACCCGCTGGTGCGCGACCGGCTCCACTCGGATCGGCTGGAGATCAACTGCACCGGCCAGATCCCGTTCATCCATGACCTCGACGAGACGCTCGAGCGCGACCTGATGCGCGCCGAGATGGTCTCGC
>JAGSPQ010000730.1 GCA_018262385.1 Myxococcaceae bacterium
AGCCGATCCGGTAACGGCGCATCAGCTGAATCGCCTCGAGGGTGGGGGTCTCGGGGGTGACGGTGATCACGTCGGACTTCATGATTTCCGACACCGCCGCGTCCTTCGTCGCCCCGCCCTTGGTGAGGAAGCGCAGCACCGCCCGGTAGGAGACGAGGCCGATCAGCTTGTGGTCCTTGTCCTCGACCGGGACGTGGCGAATCCGTTCCCACCCCATCAGGTTGGCGACCAGGTCGACCGCGTCGTCGGCGTCGACGGTGAACAGGTCGGTCGTCATGTGCTGATCGACCCGCATGTAGTTGTGGCTCAGGGTGCTCGCCTCGTCGAGGCGCGCCCGCTCCCACTCGGACACCGGCCGCAGCGAGGCCTGCCGCTGCACGGTGGCGGCCACCAGCGCGTTCTGCCGCTCGCCCGAGCTGCCCTTGTCCTTCATCGCCTGCAGCGAAGAGAGGAACCAGCGCGAGCCGGTGCGCCCGGTGCGGACCCGCTCCTCGACGATCCCGAGGTAGCGCTTGATGTCCGCCTCATCGATGCTCTGCTTCCTCAGGCCCGCCTCCGCCGCCGGCAGCAGCTCGTCGAGCACCAGCTTCGAGGCGAGCAGCTCGCGCCCGTCGAGCCAGCTGAAGTGGGCGCCCAGCCCCTCACGGGCCGCGGCGTAGAAGTTGCCCTGGGCGTGGTCGAAGTCGATGTGCTGGGTGATGTCTTCGTACTTCTGGCCCAGCTCGATCATCAGCCCGCACCAGAACGCCGCGTTGGCGACCTCGTCGACCACGCTCGGGCCCGACGGCATCACCCGGTTCTCGATGCGCAGGTGGGCCTTGCCGTCGATGATCCCGTAGCAGGCGCGGTTCCAGCGGTAGATCGTCCCGTTGTGCAGGCGCAGCGCCTTCAGCTGGGGCGCCTTGCCCTCGTTGAGCACCGCCTGCGGATCCTCGTCGAGGTCGGTACCGACCAGGGTCCGGAAGCGGGTGATGTCTTCCTTGAAGATCTCGACGATCGACTTGTCGACGAAGCGGTTGCCGAAGGTGACCCGCGCCGAGGCGTCGCGCTGGTGCTGGGTCTTGCTGCGGGTGTCGACCGCCTGCTGGAAGAGCGCGATCCGCGTCTCCGCCCACAGCCGCTTGCCCATCAGCAGCGGAGAGTTGGTCGACATCGACAGCAGCGGCCCGGCGAGCACCTGGGCCAGGTTGTACTGCGCGGCGAACTGGTCGGCGTCGACCTGCAGGTGCACCTGGAACGACGAGTTGCACGCCTCGACCATCACCGAGTCGTGGGCGATCACCAGCTCGTCCAGGCCCTTGATCGAGAACTCGAAGTCCCCGCCCCGCAGCTCCTGCACCGCCTTCGACAGCGCGAGGTAGCGCGGGCTGGGGACCATGTTGTCCATCCCCAGGTCCGACTTGCGGATCGTCGGCAGGATGCCGGCCATCACCACGTGGTACTCGAGCACCTCCGCCGCGCGCCGGGCCTTCTCCACCAGCTCGGTGATCTGCGCCTCCATCTTCGCGAAGCCGTCGGCCTTGTAGTCCTGCGGGTCGGCGTTCATCTCGATCTGGAAGGCGCCCAGCTCGGTGGTGAAGTGCGAGTCCTTGAGCTGGCGCAGCAGCGGCAGCACCCCGCCGATCGGCTGGAAGGCGCGGTCGGTGATGAACAGCTCCAGCTCGGCCCCGATGCGCCGGACGCCCTTCTCGAACCGCCCTTCGTCGAGCATCCGCTCGAGCGCCCGCAAGTCGGACAGCACCGCGCGCATGAAGTCGCGGCGGCTCTTGCCCACGTGCTCCTCGGCAGGCACTTCTTTGTGCGAACGCGTGTTCTCGGCCACCGCAACTACCCCCAAACTCTGATCAAAGCACTGTTTGGGCTTACCGCCCAATGACGTGTTCCGCGAGGTACTTGGGCAACATCGCCCGCCAGGTAACCCAGTCGTGGGGAGTCTGCTTCCCCCAGCTGTCGACCCGGTTGGGGATCCGCTGGTTTCCCAGCGCCCGGGCCATCGCCCAGGACTCCGAGATGTCCTCCGCCTTCCCCTCGCCCGAGGCCAGCAGGATGAAGCGCTGGCGCAGCTTGTCGAGGTGGGGCCCGCGCAGGGTGGGCACGAAGTGCACCGGCGAGGACACCCAGTAGTCATCGACGAAGTGATCGGTGCCGAAGAACCGGCGCAGATCGAAGGTGCCGGACATCGCGATCGCGGTGCTGAACACGTCCGGGAACCGGCAGACCGCCGCCACCGCGTGGAAAGCGCCGATCGACGCCCCGGCCGAGACCACCTCGATGTCGGGGTTGCCGCAGTCCTTGCGAATCGCCGGCACCACCTCGTGCCGCACGTACTGGTGGAACTGGTTGAGCAGCCACTGGCGGTGCTGGGGCGAGCCTTCCTGCTCGACCATCGCCCGGCCCGCCACGCTGTCGCAGGAGTAGACCTTGATCTTCCCCGCCTCGATGAACGGCCCCAGCACCTGCATCATCAGGAACCGCTCGACCTCTTCGGCGTCGCCGCCGGCGGTCGGAAACAGCAGCACCGGGACGCCGAAGTGGCCCCAGCGCGCGAGGGTCGCTTCCCGGTGCATCCGCTGCGAGTGCCAACGCCCGGAGGTCTTCATGTCTGCTGCTCTCCGCGCCAGGCGCCGATGCGCTTCCAGAACAGCTCGGTGAACTGCTCGACCTCGTTGGCCGGGTACAGCGCCGCGACCTTCTTGCGCACCGCCTGCTTGGCCGCGTCGGTGCCGAAGAACTCCCAGGCCACCGCGTCGAGGTTGGCCAGGTGGGTGGCGCAGAACTCCTCGAACTGATCGGCCTCCAGCCGCTGCCGGGCCAGCTCACCGTAGCGGCTCAGCTTCTCGGCATAGGGAATCGGCAGCCGGCCGATGTCGTAGAACGGCTCCCAGTCGAACGCCTTGCGCATCTTCCGCTTGGTGGTGGCGCAGTAGATCGCCCACTTCAGGTACGCCTTCACCATCCACGGGAAGTGGTAGTGCAGCGAGGTCACCTGCGAGTCGGGGCAGGGGTTGGCGAAGTCGATCGGGTACCAGACCCCGTCCTGGCGCAGCGCCTCGCACGAGTTGAACTCCCACCCGAAGAACGCGTTGATGGTCAGGGTGGTGTCGCGCAGCACCTTCAGGTCGGCTGCCGAGACGAAGTCGCGCTGCATCGTGTAGCGGTCGTGCAGCGGCGCCACCGGGTCATAGAGCACCGAGGTGGTCTGGGGCCCGAAGCCGATGGTGCGGACGAACCGGTCGTACGGCTCGACCGCCTTCTGCAGGTGCATCACCGCTTTGCCGCTCTCCTCGTAGGCCTTGCGCAGCGCCGCCTCGTCCTTGATCCGGCTGACCCCCTTCCACCCGCCGCCGTCGTACGGCTTCATGAACATCGGGTAGCCGATCTT
>JAGSPQ010000731.1 GCA_018262385.1 Myxococcaceae bacterium
GTCCTTTTCTGCATGGTTATACCTATTAAGTATAATCGTCCCGAAAGTACCTCCGGGGGGCGCCCCTCTTGTTTCAAGGTCGATGGCAGAGGTGATTCAAGACCCAGGAATTACCGCTGTGACGTGTGGAGTCCCCCGGACAGACCTCGTTCGGCAAGCAGCGGCGAATTCACCGCAGGGAAGAGCTGCGCACCACCCGCGGCGGTGGTCGGGCCACGGTCAAGCTGTCTGCGCCCGCACTGCCCGACAGGCGGTTACGTCCCCGACCGATGGCACCCGCCCGTCTTTCCCTGCCGACGAAGGACCCGGTGCGATCTGCCGCGTGGGTCCCGACCGGATCATGACTGCCGTCGGTACCAGGCCCGGTTCACGAACGGCCTCCCCTCGGGAGAGAAGGCGTGCTGGAGAATCTCCATCTCGCTCCCGTCGGCGGACAGCCTGCGGGTGGCGTGGGCGACCACCTTGTCCTCCCGCTCGATGGTGGTGTTGAGCGTGCGCGGATCCACCAACTCGAGCGAAGCGGGGTCCTCGCCGTCCCAGGTCAGCCGGAAGTCGACGTGCTCGACGCTGCCGGTGGCGTCGACCCAGTCGAGGGTGAACGCCAGCCCCTCGGGGGTGGCGGCGATCCGGTAGGTGCCCTCGCGCGGGGGAGACGTGTGCTGGTACTCGCAGCGCTCGGGGATCAGCTTCCAGGTCCCCTCGAAGGACCGCGCGTCCGGCAAACCCATGCGCGCATGTTACCGGCTTCAAAGACGCGTGCGTTCCTCGACAACGAAGTAAGGATCCACGCCCATGCGCCCACCCGACAAGGCCCGTCACGGCGGAGACGTCATCGCCTCCGTCCTCACCCGCTGGAAGATCCCCTGCCTCTTCACCCTGGTCGGCGGCCACATCTCGCCGATCCTGGTCGGAGCGAAGGACGCCGGGATCCGGGTCATCGACTGCCGCGACGAGAAGAACGCGGTGTTCGCCGCCGACGCGGTCGCGCGGATGACCGGCCTGCCGGGGATCGCCGCCGTCACCGCCGGGCCGGGCGTCACCAACACCCTGACCGCGATGAAGAACGCGCAGCTCGCCCAGTCGCCGGTGGTGCTCTTCGGCGGAGCGACCGCGACCGTGCTCAAGGGCCGGGGCGCGCTGCAGGACATCGACCAGATGGCGCTGATCCACTCGTCGGTGAAGTGGGCCGCCCGGTGCTCGACGGTGGGGCAGCTCGAGCCGCTGGTCGAGCGCGCGCTCAAGGAAGCGACCAGCGGAATCCCCGGGCCGGTCTTCGTCGAGGTGCCGGTCGACGTGCTCTACCCGGAGAAGATCGTCCGCGAGTGGTTCATGAAGGAGAGCGGCGTCGAGAACGCCAAGACCCTCGGCCAGCGCGCGCTCAAGGTCTACCTGACCGGCCACCTCTACCGGCAGTTCCACGTCCCCCACGTCGACGTCGCAGGCGCGCTGCCCGACGTGAAGCTGCCCAGGCTCCGGCTCGAGTCACAGCTGGACGAGGCGGTGGCGATGGTGCGCAACGCCGATCGACCGGCGATCGTGATCGGCAGCCAGACGATGGTGAACTGCACCGACCCCGGCCCGCTCGCCAACGCGGTCGAGAAGCTGGGGATCCCGACCTGGCTGGGCGGCGTCGCCCGTGGCCTGCTCGGCCGTCACAGCCCGGTTCAGTTCCGCCACGCGCGCGGCAAGGCGCTCAAGGACGCGGACGTGGTGGTGGTCTGCGGCTTCCCGTTCGACTTCCGGATGAAATACGGAATGGGGTTCGGCAAGAACACCAGGGTGATCGCCGCCAACCTCTCTGCCGAGGAGCTGCGCAAGAACCGCAAGCCCGAGCTCGCGCTGCAGATGCACGCGGCGGATTTTCTGATCAAGCTCGCGGAGAAGATCGACAGCCAGCCGAACCGCTCGACGTGGATCGAAGCCTGCCGCAAGCGCGAAGAGGCGCGGGACGCGGAGATCACCTCGAAGGCGAAGAGCGACGGCGAGCTGATTGATCCGATCTATTTCTTCCAGCGGATGGAAGAGAAGCTCGCCCACGACTCGGTGCTGATCGCCGACGGCGGAGACTTCGTCGCCACCGCCGCGTACGTGCTCAAGCCGCGCAAGCCGCTCTCGTGGCTGGATCCGGGAGTGTTCGGCACCCTCGGCGTCGGCGGAGGGTTCGCAGTCGGCGCCGCGGCGGTGCGGCCGAAAGCCGAGGTGTGGATCATCTGGGGCGACGGCTCGAGCGCCTACAGCCTCGCCGAGTTCGACACCTTCGTGCGCTGTGGGATGGCGCCGATCGCGGTGATCGGCAACGACGCGTCGTGGGCGCAGATCGCCCGGGACCAGGTGACGATTCTCGGCTCGGACGTGGCGTGCACCCTGCGGCGCAGCGACTACCACAAGGTCGCCGAGGGCTACGGCGGGGTCGGCCTGCTGCTGACGGATCCGAAGAAGGTCGACGAGGTGCTCGACCAGGCCAAGGCGCTCTCGAAGCAGGGCAAGCCGGTCTGCATCAACGTGCACATCAGCAAGACCGACTTCCGGGAAGGGTCGATCTCGATCTAGCCCTTCCTTCGACAAGCTCAGGATGAACGGAGGGTCCTTTCGTTCATCCCCAGAGCAGTCGAGGGACGACCCGGCGGCGGCGCGCCGTGCACCAGCGCCCTCAAGGTCAGCGCGTTGCGCACCGCGTGTCCCTCGGCGTCGTTGTCGAAGTACACGTGCACCTCGCGCCCTTCGTCGAGCCAGCCGTGGATGTCCGTCGTCCAGCGCCGCAGGTGCGGCAGGCTGTAGCGCGAGGCGTACTTCCGGGTGTGGCCGTGCAGCCGGACGTAGACGAGGTCGGTGGTCACCGCGCGCCACATCGGAAAGTCCGGCGCGTCCGACAGGCAGACCGCCACCCGCGCCTCGCGCAGCCGAGCCGCCACCGCGGGGACGAACCACGACGCGTGCCTCAGCTCGAGCGCGTGGCGCACCTCGGCCCACCGCTCGAGCGCGCGCAGGAAATCCTCCAGCCGGCCGAGGTCGAGCCCGAAGGTGCTCGGCAGCTGCCACACCACCGCCCGCAGCTTGTCGCCGAGGCCCCGGGCCTGATCCCGCAGCAGGACGATCGACTGCTCGCAGCCGCCCAGCCGCTTGTAGTGAGTCACATAGCGGTGACCCTTGAGCGCGAACCGGAAATCGTCCGGGGTCTCGCGGCGCCAGCGGGCGTACGTCTCGGGTTTGATCTGCGTGTAGAACGAGCCGTTGATCTCCAGCGCGTCGAAGGTGCGCGAGGCCACCTCCAGCCAGCGCTTCACCGGGGTGTCGAAGTAGAGGTGCTGCCGCCACCCCGGGTAGACCCAACCGCTCGTGCCGACGAATGCCCGCGCCATCGAGCGGATTCAGATGCAGCTC
>JAGSPQ010000073.1 GCA_018262385.1 Myxococcaceae bacterium
TTCTCGGCCTGACCGGAGGTGGAGTGCTGCACCCCCGCCCAGCGGGGGCGGGGAACTCCACCTGCCTCGGAACACCGAAAGGAAGAGCCCCGGCCCTCGAAGTCGGTGGTCGGACCGCGGTCGAGCTGCCCGAAACCCGCACTACCCAGGCCATCGAGGCGGAGGCGGGCGATCGAACCCGCCTGCTTGTCCTGCGCCCGAGCCGCGAACTCCGCCCCGCCTCGACGGGTTTTTCGCGGCGCGGGTGACGTGCCATCCGCTCACGGCGCCGCGCAGAACTGCGCCGGCAGCGCCAGCCCTTCACTCCCATCACAGCTGGCGATCCGAACCTGGTACCCGGCCCGCTCCACCGCCGCCCGCTGCTCCGCGCTCCAGTGGTCGCGGTACGCCGCGTGCGCTCCGTGGAACATCGCCTGAATTGCCGGTCGCACTCCGAGCACGATCGTCCGCGGCGGCAGCGCCCGCATCGTGGCCGCGAACGTACGCTCCTCTGACGACGACGGCCCCAGCCGGCGCAGCCCCTCGACATCCACCACCAACGCCGACGCGATCACCGCCGCCGCCACCACCCTCACCCACGGCCGGTAGCGCTCGAACGCCGCCACCGCGAACGCCGCCGTCATCAAGCACACCGCCGGGGAGGCGATCCCGAGGTAGCCCGGCATCTTGGTCGCCGAGAGGCTGAACAACATCAGCGGCGCCACCCACCACAGCGCGAGCAGCCGCGCGCCCAGATCCTTCGACTTCGCCGCACTGACGATGAACCAGCCCACCGCGATCACCGCCAGCGCACCGTGCAACTGCCCCAGCTTCTCCAGGTGGAAGAGCGGATGCCCACCGTGATCCTCCCAGACCGACCAGAGGTGAGAGAGCTGCGCGTGCGCCGCGTTCGCCGACAGGCCCGGCCACTTTGCCCGCAGGTAGATGTTCCACGGCGCCACGATCGCCAGCGCGATCGTCGCCGCCAGCGCTGTCCACCGGGCGTTCTCCTTCAGCCCCTTGCCTCCGCACCCCGCCAGCAACAGCAGCGGCAGCGCCCCAGGAGCCGACTTGGTCAGCAGCGCCGCTCCGGTCGCCGCGCCCACCAGCCAGGTCCACCGCCACGAACCCTGCTGCTGCCGGACGATCCCGTACACCGCCAGCTCGACCCAGAACGCCAGCTGCACGTCGACGTGGTCGGTCGCGTGCACTCCTCCCACCCACAGCAGCGCGTTGCCCAGCAGCGCGTGCAGCGCCATCGCCGCGAGCGCCACCTTCGGGCCGAACAGCCGCCGGCCGATCGCGAAGGTGAGCCATACGCCCAACAAATCGAGCACCGCCGAGGGCAGCCGCATCGCGAACACCGTCGCCCCCAGCACCCGGATCGACCCCGCCATCGCCCACAGCGCCAGCGGCGGCTTGTTGAGGAAGATCCGTGCCCGCGTCCACGCCCCGTCGTCGTGCGGCAGCGCGGCGTCGTCGTACAACGTCGGCTCGAACGGATGGACGGCGAGGTTCTTCGCCACCAGCGCGTGGTACGCCTCGTCCCAGTCGTGGATCGTCTCTCCCGACATCGCCCACAGCCGCAGCACCCCGGCGGCGACGAAGATCGCGAGCGCGACGGCCTGCTGGGTCCGGGTCAGCACCGAGGCCGGCGAATATACGCGGCACCCCGCCAACCTTGCGCTCGGGGCCCCGCGCCGCGACGATGCCCGCGTGTCAAGCAGCAGACTGCTCGCCCGTTACGTCCTCGCCGAGGTGCTGGTGCCCCTCGCGAACTGGGTGGTCTTCTTCTTCTTCCTCTTCCTCGCGATGTCGTTTCTGCGCGGCACCGAGCTGCTGCTCGGCTCGGCGGTCGGCGCGATGGACCTGCTCGCCTTCATCCTCTACCTCACCCCCCACTTCCTGCTCCAGGCGATGCCGATCGCGCTGCTGCTCGCGATTCTCCTCGGGCTGGGCCGCCTGTCGGAGGACGGCGAGCTGACCGCGATGCGCGCGCTCGGAATCGGCCCCTGGAAGCTGCTCGCCTGGCCGATGTCGCTGGCGGTGGGGCTGGGCCTCGCCTCGCTCGCGATGACCTGGACCGTCGAGCCGTGGGGAATGCGCGCGGTCTCCAGCAGCGCCAACGAGCTGATCAAGCGCAACGTGATGGGCGACGTGCGGCCCGAGGTCTTCTACGACGACCTGCCGAACTTCGTCCTCTACACCGAGCGGGTCCTCCCCACCGGCGTCTGGCAGAACGTGCTGATCCACGACAGCCGGGATGGCGCGGCGCCGCAGCTGCTGCTGGCGCGCGAAGGCCACCTCGAGCCCGAGACCGAGCACGCCGAGGTGCGGCTGCTGCTCACCGGCGGCAACCTCCACCGCACCAACCCCGGCCAGGGCGACTACGCGGTGGCCGACTTCGAGCGCGGGCAGCTGCGACTCAGCGTCGAGGGCGCGATGGGCAAGAACACCTTCAAGCGGCCCCACGAGGAGCTGACCCCCACCCAGCTGCTCGAGGCGGCGGCCACCGATCCGAATCCCCTGCCCTTCCTCGTCACCTTCCACTCCCGGCTCGGACGGGCGGTGATGCCGCTGGCCTTCGCGCTGCTCGCTACCGCGCTGGCGCTCGGGGGCCGGGGCGCGCGGCGCGGCCGGGGAATCCTGCTCAGCCTCGTCGGCTACGTCCTCTACTACGTGCTGATGCAGGTCGGCGCAGGGCTCGGCGCCCGCGGCCAGCTGCCTCCGATCGTCGCCGGGCAGATCGCCAACCTGGTGTTCTTCGCCCTCGGCGCCTGGGCGATGGTGCGCGCGGCCCGCGAGGGTACCGTCGCGTGACCTCCCGCACCTTGAGCCTCTACGTGCTGCGGCTGTACCTGACCTACTTCCTCGCGATGCTGGCGATCGTGCTGGCGGTGTTCGTGGTCGCCGACTTCAGCGATCGGGTGAAGCTGTTCATGGCCCACTCGCTCGCCGACGTGGCGCAGATGTACTGGAACAAGTCGCTGGTCGCCCTGCTCCAGCTGGGCCCTCCGTCGATGATGCTCGCCGCCGGAGCCGCGATCGCCACCTTGAGCAAGCGGGGCGAGATCACCGCGATGCGCGCGCTCACCTTCGGCCCGGGCGCGCTCTACCTGCCGATCGGCGGCGCGGCGCTGCTCGCCTCCGGCCTGCTGCTCGCGTTCGACGAGACGGTGGTGACCCACGCCGGCGCGCGGGTCGACGACCTGGCCGTCACCCGGTTCAACAGCGGCTGGAACGCCTGGTACACCTACTACCGGCCGACCCAGTGGTTTCGGCGGGGCGACGAGGTGCTCCACGTCAGCGGCGGCGACGCCCGGCGCGGCTTCGAGGGGGTGTCGATCTTCAAGCTGAGCGACGACTTCCGGCTGGTCTCGCGGATCGACGCCGAGCGGATGACCTGGCTCACCGGCGACGAATGGGAGCTGTCGGCCGCGCGGATTCGAAGGTTTCCCGCCGACGCCGACGTCACCCTCGAGGAGCTGCCGACGACGAAGATCGCGCTCGGGTTTCCGCGCAAGGTGCTGGTGGTGCAGTCCGGCCGGCCCGAGTACCTGCCCCGCGCTGCGCTGCTCGAGCAGATCCGCGCCCGGCGCGAAGTCGGCCAGCCGGTGGAGAAGCACCTGCTCGCGCTGCACAACCGCTACGCCTATCCGCTCACCGGCCTGGCGGCGACGCTGCTCGTGCTCGGGCTGGGACTGAGGCCCGGCCGCCAAGGCCAGCTCACCAGCGCGCTGGTCGAGGGCTTCGCGATCGCGGTGGCGATGTGGGCGATGATGGTGGTCGGCAAGGGGCTCGCGCTCGCCGGACACCTGCCGATCGCCGCCGCGGCCTGGATTCCGTTCGGGATGCTGGCGCTGGTCGCCGCCGCGCTGGGGCTCAAGCGCACCGGCCTGCTCGGCCAGGGCGGGTAGCGCCTCTCAGCCGCCCGGCGCGGGCTGGCTGTTGAAGAGCCCCATCGGCGGAGCGGTGATCGGAAGCCCGCCATCGGTGGCGACCGGGGCCTTCGCCTCGGCGATCTTCAGCGAGAGGGTCACCTCCACCATCCGCGCGAAGTCGACGGTGTTCGCATCGGGAGAGCCCTGCAGCTCCTTCAGCATTCCCCACAGCGGCGCGTCCGGCTTCGCCGCGCGGACCAGGCCGTCGGCCAGCGACTCGAGGGTCGCGTCCCGATCGGTGCTCGGAGCGCTCTTGAGCGACAGCAACAGCTCGCGGGGCGCCTCGGTGGCCACCGTCGCCAGCGCGTCGGAGAGCGCCTTCTCCGCCGCCTCGTCTCCGTTGCTGGCGCGGGTCAGCTCGTACAACCGCGCGAGCGCCTCGCCACTTCCGCCTGCCGCCAGCTCGACCACGCTGCCGACCAGCGGGGTCTCGATCCCCAGTTCCTTCGCGGCGCGCTTGAGCCGCCCGTAGACCTCGTCGCCGGCGCTGACGCTCTCGAGCAGCATCCGGGTCGAAGCAAACTCGCGCGCGTCGGACTGGTAGAGCGCCTCGGCGATCACCGCCCGCACCGCCGGATCCTTCTCGTTGCGCCAGCTGGTGCGCAGAAACGGGCCGTTGCGCTTGTCGGCCTTGACCGCCAGCGCGGCGTAGGTCCGCATCCGGGACTTCAGCTCTTCCATCGGCCCGACCACCGAGGTGGGGGTCAACGCCGCCAGCGCGCTCGAGGGGCCGCCGGTGCTGCCAGTCGCGGCCACCGCTCCGCCGACCGCGTCGATGTGCTGCAGCACGGTGCTGACCCGGCCGGGGAAGTCGTTCACCAGCACCGAGAAGACGAACCGTTCACCGCCGACGCCCTGCACGTAGCCGGAGAGCGCGGAGACGTTCTCGAGGGTGCCGGTCTTCGCCCGCAGCCGCCACACCGCGTCGGTGCCCTCGAAGCGGTACTTGATCGTGCCGTCCTTCCCCGCGATCCCCAGCGAGCTCATGAACTCGGGCGCGAGCGGGAAGCGATCCCACATGTACTTGAGCAGCACGTTGTGTTGCGCCGCCGAGAAGCGGTTGGTGTCGTTGAGCCCCGAGCCGTTGCGCATCACGTAGCTGCCGCGCCGCATCCCGACGTCGCGCTCGAGGAACTCCTCGACCACCTCGATCCCGCGGGCGGTGCTGCCCGGTGGCCCCTTCCCTTCCGCGCCGAGGGTCTTGATCAGCTGCTCGGCCACGAAGTTCGACGAGTGCTTGTTCATCCGCTTCAGCACGATGTCGAGGGTCTCGCTGGCGGCGATGTAGAGCGTCTTCGTCCCGGCGGGCGGCACCAACCCGCTGCGCAGCCGGCCCTTCACCTTCACCCCGCGCTGGGCCAGCAGCGCCTTGAGGGTGAAGCCGAAGTAGAGCGCGGGCTGCTCGACCTTCTTCCACACGCTCCAGGTGCCCTTCTCCACCGGCACGTAGCCGCTGACCGTCACCTTCTGGTGGATCCGATCCTTGTCCAGCTCGGTGCCGACCACGAACCGGCGCTGGGTCTTGCTGCCGGTGCGCAGGTGGGACTCGAGGGTGAAGTACTCGGAAGGGGGCTCGAGCTCGGCGGTCGCCGGCGCGCCTTCCCGGTCGGCCGGGCGCAGGTAGATCCCGAGGGTGTTCCAGTTCAACGACAGCGCGCCGGTGGGCGCCAGGTAGGCGCGATCTCCGGTCTCTTGATCGAACCCGGGGGCCTCGCGCTGGGCGTCGAACCAGGAGTCGTCGACCACCACGTCGCCCACTTCCTTCAGCCCGGCGTGGAGCAGCTCGCTGACGATTCCGTAGAGCCGATCGGTGCTGAGGGTCGGATCGCCGCGGCCGCGGACGTAGAGGGTGCGGGTCTTGCCGTCCTTGAAGTCGTGGTCGGTGAGGAACTCGGTCTCGAACCGGTAGTCGGGGCCCAGCCGGGCGAGCGCCGCGGCGGCGGTGAAGAGCTTCACGTTCGAGGCGGGGTTGAGCAGCTCGTCGGCGCCCTGGGAGAAGACGACGCTGCCGTCCTCCAGGCTGCGGACCTGCACCGAGATGCGGGCGGTGCGCAGGGGGGAGCGCTCGATCACTCCGGTGATCGCCCGGCGCAGCTGCTCGCGCTCCTTCTCTTTCGCCGAGGGGGCGGGGGGGGCGGCGAGCAGGGCAAACAGCACAACCAACGGCAGGGGACTCATGAATCCCGATTATGAGTAGAGTCCGCGCCGCTGCGAACCCCCCTTTCTCATGGAGCCCCAAATGAGCGAGTCGATCGAAGTGTCGCGGATCATCCCGGCGAGTGCCGAAGCCATTTACAAGGCGTGGCTTTCCGGCCCGGAGCACGGCCAGATGACCGGAAGTACCGCCACTTACAATGAGGCCGATGACACCTTCACCGCCTGGGAGGGTTACATCTCGGGAAAGACGTTACGAAAAGAGCCGTTCGCGCGGATTGTCCAGGCGTGGCGAACGACCGAGTTTCTCGACGCGGATCCGGACTCGGAGCTCGAGATCCTGCTCGACCCCCAGGGCGAGGGCACGATGGTCACCGTGCGGCAGTCGAATATTCCTGACGGACAGGGCGACGCGTACCGGTCGGGCTGGGAAGAGCACTACTTCGAGCCGATGATCCAGTACTCGAAGTCCACCCGGGCGAAGCTGAACCAGGCGGGCCACGCGGTGAGCGACGCGGCCGAGGCGGCCGGGGATGCGATCGGCGATGCGGCGCAGCAGGTGCAGAAGAGCGCCAACCAGGCCGCGCGGCAGGTGCGCAAGACGGCGAAGAAGGCGGCGAGCGCGGTGAAGAAGTTCGTCGCCCAGGCGAAGAAGAAGCTGGCGGCGCGCAAGCCGAAGGGCAAGCCGAGCCGGAAGGCCGCTCCGAAGCGGAAGGCCGCCGGGAAGAAGGCGGCCCCGAAGAAGAAGAAGGTGGCGCCGAAGCGGAAGGCGAAGCCGGCGGCGAAGAAGAAGGCCGCCGGCAAGAAGCGCCGCGGCTAACGAGAGGTGCGCCGGCGCCGCAGCAGGCCGAAGAGCGCCAGCGCGGCGAACGAGAGCACGCCCAGATGGACCTGGCTGCAGTTGCAGCCGTCGGGGTCATCGGGCGGGTAGACGACCGTGCCGCCATCGGGGTTGGGGGTGTTTCCGGCGTCCGGATCGATCTCCGCCGCCCCGACGCCACCTTCCGGGACGAACTCGACCAGGGTCGCGCTGTACGGCGGCAGGGAGATCGTCAGCGCGCCGTTGGTCACCGAGCCGGCGCCCGCCGGCCGCAGCCGGCCTCCGGCGGAGAACTGGAAGGCGCGGTACGGGCCGCTCTGCCCCATCCCGGTGAAGGTGATCGTCGCCGGGTTGGGAGCGGACGGGCTCTTGTTCACCAGCACCGTGGTCACCCGGGCCGAGTCGAACGCGGCGAAGGTGGCCAGCAGCGGCTCGCCGGAGCGGGCGCGAATCGAGGTGTCACCGAACTTCGAGCCGGCGCCGTCGTAGTTCCGGTAGAGCTTGAACGCGTCTTCGCCCAGGCCGTTGGGAGCGGGCGGATCTTCGAGGGTGGCGAGATCGAGCCCTTCCCGGCCGAAGATCCCCAGCACGTCGACCTGCGCGAGGGCGCCGCTGGGCGAGTCGATCAACCCCCAGGCGTAGCCGGAGATCGCCAGCTTGGTGCCCGGGTAGTACCTAGCGACCCACTCCTTCATGCGGGGGATGAGGTTGATCACGCCGCCGTAGCAGCACGCTTCCCAGCTCTCGACGGTGTAGCTGGGGTCCCAGAGAATGCGCGTCGAGCGCAGCCGCATCTCGTTCGCGCTGGGCGCAGTGCCGGCGTCGAGCGCGACCCCTTCGGCCTGCGGGTAAACGTGGACGTCGAGGTAGTCGAGGATGCGGCGGTTGTTGGCCGCCTCGTACCCCTTCGCCTGCTGGAGGTAGAAGGGGATGAAGTCCACCCCCGCGCTGGCGCGATCATTGGCGGCGCTGTCGAAGTACTCGAGCCACCCCCACGCCGCCGGGCCGAGGGTGAGCGCGGACGGGTCGGCGTCCTTCACTGCCTTGCCGTGCTTCTCGAGCGCCGCCTTCACCTCGGCGTAGGTCGCGCGCGCGGGGTGGATGTCGCGGTGGGTCTCGTGCCAGAGCGCCGGCTGGTTGCTCAGGTTGTAGAAGCGCACGCCGCCGTTGGCCGCGGTGCCGAAGGTCGCCACCAGGTGAGCGACCCACTCGGTGGACCACGCCTGGGTGGCGGGGATCGAGGTGTCGAGCGGATCGTTGCCGCTGATCAGCGAGCCGTCGGGCTTCACCCCGTTGCCACATTCCGGATCCTGGGGGCTGACCTGCTGCTGGGGCCCGTACTTCGAGACCTTGAAGCCGCACTTCGACGACGCCGAGAGCGGCTGGGTGACGTAGCCGATGCTCGGCACCTCGATCATCGACCGGGCGTTGGCGGCCTTGTTGACCTGGACGAAGTTGTCGGCGGAGTTGCTGGCGTTGCCCTTCTCTTGCGGGACGGTGCGGAAGAACTTCCCATCGCCGCCGGTGTTGGTGGTCGACGTCTTCCAGTTGTAGCGGCTGAGGGTGTTGCCCCCGTGCCTCCTCACCGTCACCCCCATGCGGGACACCTGGGCATCGTCGCCGAGCACCAGGCCGTAGATGTCGGGAGAGATCGGTGCTCGGTCGTACCGGGCATCGACAGAAACGTTCGCAGCGAAAGCAGCCGAGCACCACAGCGTGGCAACGACTGCGAGGCGGGTTCGATTTCGGAGGTGGAGCATGGTGAGCGGGGGCTGTGCACCCACCGTTCCAACCGATCCGCGTCGCGTTGAGACAAGAGTTCCGCGCGGCAAAGGGGATCGCGATTCAGCGGCATCCGGTCTTCGCCTTGCACATCTGGTCTGTATGACAGGGACTAACGACACGCTGACCGGGGCGCCCGCGGACAAGCGGAAGTTGACGATCAGCGACTTCACCCATCGCGTGCGCGAAAACCTGGCGAGGCTCGTCGCGTGGCTCGGAGGCAAGGTGTTGAAGCCCACTCCGCGGCCGCCGCCCCCGGGAGAAATGCCGAAGGATGTCGAGGGTTGGCGCAGCGAGGGGCGGAACTAGCGCCTCGCGC
>JAGSPQ010000732.1 GCA_018262385.1 Myxococcaceae bacterium
GCCGGCGAACTCGTCGGTGTACTGCTCGACCGGGCGGCGGGTGGCCGCGTCGACGGCCGAGTAGACGGTGAGATCTTCGTAGTTCTTGGTGTCGGCGGTGGCCGACCAGTTGAAGCTGCCGGTGACCAGCCGATCGGGCCGGCCGTCGATCGAGGTCGAGAAGCCCTTGTGGTGGTTCAACCCCTGGGTCGCGCCGTGGTTGTACGCCGGCCGCCCGGTGGTGGCGTTCCAGACGTAGGGGAAGTCCTTCTTGTACTTGACCTCGATGTTGGGGAGCTTTTCCTTCAGCAGCTCGGGCAGCGCGTTGCCGCCGCCGGGGCTGGCCTGGCCCGAGTCGGCGATGATCCGGAACTTCACGTTCGGGTTGTTCTTCGCCGCATCGGAAATCGCCTTCTGAATTCCGTCGCTCTGGAACTCGAAGATCATCATGTTCACTTCCACCGGCTTGCCCTTCGCCCGCTCGATCGTCCCCGCCAGCTCGCCCAGCAGCTTCTTCTCGAGGCTCTCCTGGAAGGTGAAGTGCAACGAGACGCCGTCGAGGTTGCCCAGCGAGCCCATCGACTTCAGCTGGGTGTGGGCCAGCTCGATCCCGACTCCCAGCTGCGCCGAGGTGAGCGGCGCCGCGCCGGGCGCCGAGGTCTCGAACGCATCGGCGATCGTCTGCACCTCGCTGACGGTGAGGTACTTGTCCCCGTTGACCTTCGCCGCCGCGACCAGCGCCGCCTTCACCTTCGCCTGGTCGTCCGCGGTAACGGCCCGTGCCAGCACCCGGTCGAGAAGAGGACGTGCGCTCGCAGCGATCTTCAACTGGTCGAAAGTCGGCATGTGGGTTTTGTCGGTGTGGGGGGTTTGAGTTGCGGTAGAGAGGGCGGGGTAGACTCCATATCACTCACGGCCGCCTCGAATTCGAGGTCTCAAAGTTGTCGCTGACACGCTTTTGCTGGCTGCTGATCCTCGCTCTTGCCGCCTGCCCGGGACCTCCGGTCAAAGACCGCTGCAAGGACGTCGTCTGCCCGGCGCGCTCCACCTGTGACCCCCAGACCGGCACCTGCAGCCCGGTGGCGACCGACGCCGGCACCGGCTGCCTCGCCGACACCCAGTGCGCCGCTCCGGGCCCCCGCTGCCTGCTGACCGAGAGCCGCTGCGTCGCCTGCCTGGGGGACGCCGACTGCGCGGTGGGCAGCTGCGACACCACCCGGCACGAGTGCGTCGGCCTGCCCGACTCGTGCGCCACCGCCCGGAACCTGGACCTCACCACCGGCCGGGCGACTCTCACCGCCGATACCACCCGGGCCAACGACGACACCCGGCTGGCGTGCGCGCTCTCGGGCACCAAGTCCAACGACCTGGTCTGGATCCTCTCCATCCCCGAGCGGCGGCGGCTGGTCGCCACCGTCACTCCCGCGGTGGGCAGCCCGCTGCGGCCGGTGATCGCGCTGCGCACCGTCTGCAACTCGATGGAGCCGAGCCTGAACGTCGACTGCGCCTACCCGTCGACCACCGGCTCGATCGCCCGGCTCACCCTCGACGCGGTGGATCCGGGGACCTACTTCCTCTGGGTCGAGGGCGAAGACGCCAACAGCGGCGCGTTCACCCTCGACGTGCAGCTCGAGGTGCCGCTGCCCAGCGACTCGTGCGCCCAGCCGCGGCAGGTGGCGATCGTCGCCAACACCTCGGAGGAGATCCTCGGCGACACCCGCGGCCTGCAGGACGACGTCGCCGGGCTGTGCGGCGGAGCGACCGCCCCCGATGCGGTCTACGCGGTGCAACTCAGCTCTCCCCGCCGGCTGCGCATCGATCTGGAAGGGATCACCAAGGGCTTCCAGCCGGTGCTCTACGCCCGCACCAGCTGCGACCTGGCCACCGCGGCGGCCCAGGTCGGCTGCGTGGCGGCCACCACCGGGGTGACCGCGCTCGACATCCCCCGGGTCGAGGCGGGCACGCTGTTCATCTTCGTCGACGGGCCGTCCGGCCCGGCCAACGCAGGCAGCTACCGACTGCGGATCACCCCGTTCGATCCGGTGCCGCCTCCCACCAACGACGCCTGCGCAATGGCGAGCGCGATCCCGATGCCGGCGATGGCGCTCGGAGTGGTCAGCCAGCAGGGCGACACCTCCTCGGCCACCAACGACGCGCTCGGCTGCAATGCCAGCGGGCCGGATCTGGTCTACCAGTTCAACCTCCCGGTGGCGCGGCAGGTGCTCGCCCGGGTGACTCCGCTGGCGGGCTCGAGCCTGCGGCCGGCGGTCTACCTGCGGCCGAACAACAAGTGCGCGAGCGAGGCCACCGCCGATCAGGTGGCCTGCCAGATCTCGGCTTCCCCCGGCAGCGCGGTGACCGCGGTGGTGCCCAACCTGGCGGCCGGCGTCTGGTACCTGTGGGTCGACGGGGTGCAGGGCTCGGGCGGGCCGTTCGATCTGAAGCTCGAGTTCGCCGAGCCGCCGCCCGTGCCGGCCAACGACGTGTGCCTGGCGCCCGCTCCGCTCGATCTGGCGACCGGGGTGGTCAACGCCCAGGGGACGACGCTGGGGGCGGCTGCCGACAAGCTCAGCTCGTGCACCCTGCCTGCGAACGAGCCCTCGCCCGACGTGGTCTACGAGGTCACGCTGCCGATTCGGCAGTCGCTGTCGATCGATCTGAAGGCGGCGACCGGCTCGGCGCTCAAGCCGGTGGCGACGCTCCGCGCCAACGGCTGCACCTCGATCAACCCCAACGACGAGCTGGCCTGCGCGTGGGGCGACACCCAACTGACCGAGCGCGCCGTCTACACCGTGCCTGCGCTCGACGCCGGCACCTACTACCTCTGGGTCTCGGGCGACGACGGCAGCCAGGGCCCGTTCAGCCTCAAGCTGTCGGCCGGCCCGACCCTCGCCCAGCCGGCCAACGACGCGTGCGCCAGCACCGGGCTGCCGGCGCTGGTTCCCAACGTCTTCCTCGAGGGAGACACCCGGGCAGCGGCCAACGACAGCGCGGCGGTCGGCTGTGGCCTTCCGTTCGGCGCCGACGGAGCGCAGGGCAACGACGTGGTCTTCCGCTTCTCGCTCGTCAACCCCGCGCCGTCGCTGACCCTCTCGGTCTACCCCGACCCACTCGAGGGCCAGTTGTTGCGCCCGGTGATCTACGTGCGCAGCGCCAGCTGCTTCAGCACGCTCTCCAAGGGCTGCGCGGTGGCGGCCTCCTACGGGGGACCTGCCACCTTGACCCTCAACAACCTCCCGGGCGGGGCCTACACCGTCTGGGTCGACGGGGCGGGGCAGTCGAGCGGAAAGTTCACCATCAAGATGTACTGAGTAAGCTGGCCCCCGTGACCGACCAGCAACTTTTTCGAAACGCAGACCGCCGCAAGGACCCTCGCATCGGCGCGAAGGTCGGGGTGA
>JAGSPQ010000733.1 GCA_018262385.1 Myxococcaceae bacterium
CGACCGCGCGGCCCATCCAGAAGCCGGTGTTCAGGAACCAGCGCTTGCTCTCCAGGATCGCGTCGGTCTCGTGCGACCACGGGTAGAGCGAGTGGAAGCCGAGGGTGGCGATCGGAATCCACAGCAGCGCCAGCAGCGGCAGCGTGACCGCGATCGTCTCGGCGATCCGGCGGATCACCGTCGACCACCCGGTGCGCGCGACGTGGTCGATCATGATCCAGCCCAGCGCGCCCAGCGCGATCGACAGCGCGAACTCGAAGGCCCACAGGTAGCTGAACATCGCCCGATCGCGGCTGGCGCCCAGCGCCCCGGCGAGGGTCGCGCCCAGCCCGACCGCCGCCATCACTCCGCCGATCATCGGCAGCTTCGCCCACAGGCTGGTGGACGGAATCGAGATGTCGGTCGGCTTCGAAACGCGGTGGTCGCTCATTGCTGCGCCTTGATGAAGAGGATGAGGCTGTCGACTTCGATGTCGGTGAGCGGCAGGGTGGGCATCGCCGGCGGGTAGCCCGCCACCACCTTCTCCATCGGCTTCAAGATCGACTCCTTGAGGTAGGCGTCGTCGACGGTGACCTCGCCACCGCTCGCCAGCGCTTCCTTGCGGCCGAACGCCCCCTTCCAGGTCGGGCCGACGGTGCGGGTGCCGTCG
This sequence comes from Myxococcaceae bacterium, assembly GCA_018262385.1. Taxonomy (GTDB): domain Bacteria; phylum Myxococcota; class Myxococcia; order Myxococcales; family Myxococcaceae; genus JAGSPQ01. The sequence continues at coordinate 650 of JAGSPQ010000733.1, forward strand.
AGGGTGTGGCAGGCGACGCAGCCCTTGGCCTTGTAGAGCAGCGCGCCGTGCTCGGCCGAGGCGACCGTGGCGGCCGGAACCACCACCGCGCCCTCGCCGCTCTCCGGCGGCACGCCCTGCAGCTGCCGCACGTAGGCGATGATCTTCCAGCGGTCTTCGACCGGGATCTGCGCCGCGTAGGACGGCATGTTGCCGTTGTTCACGCCGTTCTTGATCGCCGCGTAGATCTTCCCCACCAGCAGCCCCTTGAGCCGCGGGTCGTGGAAGCTCGGCGGAGGGACCATCAGCCCGCCCTTCAGCGCGGTCGGGCCCTTGCCGTCGCCGAGCACCCCGTGACAGGTGGCGCAGTAGATGTCGTAGCGGAGCTTCCCGTGCTCCTTCACCGCCGCGTCGTCGAACGCGATCGAGACGGGGAACTTCTGGGTGGTGCCGCCATCCGTGCCGAGACCCTCGTGGAGGGTGTCGTCCTCGTCGAGGTGGCCGATCGCGACCGTGCCCTCGACCGGGGCCCGCATCATCCGGCCGTCGGCGAACAACCCGGTGGTGTCCCGGCGGTAGGCCTTCCCCTTCTCCTGGGTGTCCATGTTGGGGATGAAGTGAACCGGCGGCTTGTCCGACTCGCCGCCCCGGCAGGCAGTGAGGGTCGAGCAGAGCACCAGCGCGATCAAGAGCGGGGCTCGCATGTCAGTTCTCCAGCTCTTCGACGGAAGAGGCGCCCGTCTCGCCGAGCAGGGCCTTCGTCTTCTCGAGATCAAACTTGGGATCCGCCGCTTCGACCATGATGAAGAACTTGTCGTCGGTCGCCCGCTCGAACGCCTTCGAGTTGAACGCCGGGTGGTGCGGCCGGGGCAGCCCGTTGAGCACCCAGTTGCCGAAGAACGCAGTCAGGCAGCTGCTCAACACCGTGATCTCGTACCAGACCGGCACGAACGCCGGCAGCGAGAACAGCGGCTTGCCGCCGGTGATGATTGGGTAGGCGATGCTCATCGTCCAGTTCTCGAAGAACAGCATGAACGCGCTGCCGAACAGGCCGACGCTCAGCACGATCCACGGCAGCCGGCTGGCCGGCACGCCCATCGCCTTGTCCAGCCCGTGCACCGGAAACGGAACGCAGGCGTCCCACTTCGAGTAGCCGCTGTCGCGCACCTTCTCGCAGGCGTGGAAGATCTCGGCCGGATTCTCGTACTGGGCCAGCACGCCCCAGAGCTTGGTCGCCATCTCAGTGCCCTCCTTCGGTGGCCGCTGCGACCGGGTGGGCCCCGTGCCCCTTCTGGTACCCTTCCCAGTGCGGGTTGGCCTGTGGCAGCACCGACTTCACTTCCGACATCGCGATCGCCGGGAAGAAGCGGACGAAGAGGAGGAACAGGGTGAGGAACAAGCCGAAGGTGCCGACGAGGAAGAACACCTCGGTGACCGGCACGAAGTAGTCCCAGCTCGACGGCAGCGCGTCGCGGTGGAGCGAGGTGACCGTGATCACGAACCGCTCGAACCACATTCCGATGTTGACGAAGATCGACAGCACGAAGGTCGCCGCGATGTTGGTGCGGATCTTCTTGAACCAGAACAGCTGGGGGGTGATCACGTTGCAGCTGACCATGATCCAGTACGCCCAGGCGTACGGCCCGAAGCTGCGGTTGATGAAGGTGAAGCCCTCGTACTCGTTGCCCGAGTAGGCAGCGACGAAGAACTCCATCGCGTACGCGTAGCCGACCAGGCTGCCGGTGAGCAGGATGATCTTGTTCATGTTCTCGATGTGCTTGATCGTGACGATGTCCTTCAGCCCCAGCCACGCGCGGGCGGGGATCATCAAGGTGAGCACCATCGCGAAGCCCGAGAAGATGGCGCCAGCGACGAAGTACGGCGGGAAGATGGTGGTGTGCCAGCCGGGCAGCTGAGAGACGGCGAAGTCGAAGCTGACGATGGTGTGCACCGAGAGCACCAGCGGCGCCGAGAAGGCGGCGAGGATCTGGTACGCCTTCTCGTAGGTCACCCAGTGGCGCATCGAGCCGCGCCAGCCCATCGCCAGCGCGCCGTAGAACAGCTGGCGCCAGCGAACCGTCGCCCGATCGCGCAGGGTGGCGAAGTCGGGAACCAGGCCGGTGTACCAGAACAGGGTGGACACCACGAGGTAGGTGTTCACCGCGAACACGTCCCACTCCAGCGGCGAACGGAAGTTCGGCCACAGCCCCATCTGGTTGGGAATCGGGAACAGGTAGTAGTCCATCCACACCCGGCCGGTGTGGAGGGCGACGCACGAGCTGGCCGCGAGCACGGCGAAGATCGTCATCGCCTCGGCGTAGCGGTTGATCGAGGTGCGCCACTTCTGGCGGAACAGGTAGAGGATCGCCGAGATCAACGTGCCGGCGTGGCCGATGCCGACCCAGAAGACGAAGTTGACGATGTCCCACGCCCAGCTGACCGGGGTGTTGTTTCCCCAGATGCCCGGGCCTTCCCAGATCAGGTAGCCGACGTAGCCGCCGAACATCGCGAACAGCGAGCCGGCCAGCAGGATCATGAACAGGAACGGGCGCGGGGTCTTCTTCAGCTCGGTCTCGTTCACCCGGCAGACGATCTCGGTGATGTCGTGGAAGGTGTAGGTTCCCCGGACCAACGGCTCGCGGCCGTGGGTCGGCTCGACGATCGTGAGGTCCCCCCGGTGCTTCGAGGTGTCCGCGATTGCTGCCGCGCTCATGCCAGCTCCTGGTTCTCGTTCTTCACCCGGGC
>JAGSPQ010000734.1 GCA_018262385.1 Myxococcaceae bacterium
GTGAGCTGCCGGCGACGCTCGACTTCGGCGCGGTCAACAGGGGCGACACCTTCGACCTGGTGACGAAGCTGAAGAACACCCGGCCGATCGCGGCAGTGGCGTTCGTCGGCGACGTCACCAGCAACTCAGGCGACGACAAGGCGTTCACCTTCCGCCCCAACTCGCCCACCGGCGAGGTGAGCCTCGCGGCAGGCGCGGAGAAGGCGGTCACCCTCACCTTCGCGCCGACCGAGGTGAAAGACTACCTGGCGCGGGTCACGATGCGCCGGCTCGACGGCTGCCCGGATCGGATCGTCAAGCTGATCGGCACCGGCGTCGATGCGGTGCTCACCTGGGGCCCCAACCCGCTCGACCTCGGCTACGTGACGCCGGGGCTGCAGGTCAGCGGCGAGGTGACGTTCAGCAACCTCGGGCTCAAGCCGGTCTCCCTCGCCGGCCTGAGCACCTCGACCGCCGACTACAAGGTCGTCACCGCGCAGCCCGTCGAGATCCCGGCGGCGATCCGCGACGCGGCGGGAATGCTGCAGCCTGGCGCGGCGAAGGTCGCGGTGAGCTTCAAGCCGACGCTGCTCGGGCCCCGGAACGCGCGGCTCGACTTCACCACCTCGCTGCCGAAGCAATCGAGCGGCACCGAGCTGCTCAAGGGCTACGGCGGCGGGCCGGACATCGACGTGAAGCCCTCGACGCTCAACGTCGGCCGGGTGGCGTACTTCGCCGGCTCCGCCAGCCACGCGACGCGGAAGCTGACGATTCAGAACGTCGGCACCCGCCCCACCCCCGCCGATCCGAAGGCCAACCTCCACCTCGGCGCCGGCGCCGCCTACTGGGAGGTGCGGGTGAAGGCCGGGGTCGCCGGCAACACCGCCGCGCTCGGCGAGCTGTGCGTGGGCGAGGTGCGGGCCGACGGAACCTGCACCCACCTCCCTCTCGCCGGCAGCTACGACCCGGCGATCGGGCTCGAGGCCTCGGGGATCAAGGCGCTGCTCGACGTCCCGGTGCGGGTGACCCCCGCCACCCTCGGCCCGAAGGACTGGGAAGTCGTCATCTTCTCGGATGATCCCGACGAGCCCGCGTTCACCGTGCCGATCCACGCCGAGGCGATCGCGCTGACGCCGTGCGACTACGAGGTCTCGCCGCTGAACCTCAACTTCGGCCTGGTCTCGCCGCCCGACTACAAGGACCTCTCGTTCACCATCCGGAACAAGGGCCAGAACCCGTCCGATCTCTGCCTGATCTCGAACCTCGACCTCAAGGCGCCGACGAACGTCGTCTTCTCGCTGCCCGCCGGCGCGCTGTTCGACCAGGAGCTCCAGCCCGGCGCCACCCTCACCGTGCCGGTGCGCGCCTGGCCGCAGGGGGCGGTGCCGGCCGCCGTCACCTCCGCGACGGGCCTGGTGTCGTTCAACATCAGCAACCCGGCGAAGCCCGAGGGCGTCGTTTCACTCAACGCGACGATCGCCGCCAGCTGCCTCACCCTCTCGCCCGATGACCTCGACTTCGGCACCGTGCAGAAGGACTGCAGCAGCGCGACCCGGACCTTCACCATCTACAACACGTGCTCCGCGCCGGTGAGGATCAACAGCTACACGATGGTCTCGCCCGCCGGCGAGAAGGCCGGCTCGGCGAACTGCCCGGGCACCGCCGACTGCGCCGAGTTCCACCCGGTGAGCACGGCGGGGATCGCGCCGAACACCGACCTCAACCCCGGCGCGTCCCCGGTCACCTTCAGCCTGAAGTACCGCCCGATCAACTACGGCCCGGACAACGGCGCCTTCCTGATCAAGGTGACCCAGAACGGCTCGGTGGTCGACTACATCGTCACCCTCAACGGCAACGGCGACGCGCTGGGGCTGAACGTCGACATCCACAAGCAGGACAACAAGCCCAAAGCAGACATCCTGGTGGTGATCGACAACAGCTGCTCGATGTTCGACAAGCAGACCGCGCTGTCGGTGAACTTCGGCAGCTTCATCAAGTACGCGATCGCCGCCCAGGTCGACTACCAGATCGGCGTCATCACCACCGACGACGGCGACGGCGGGAAGCTGATCGGCGACGCGGCGAACCCGAAGGTGCTCAAGCCGACCACGCCGGACGTCGAGAACCGGTTCAAGTCGAAGGTGGTGCAGGGGACCAGCGGCAGCGGCAACGAGATGTCGCTGCTGCCCTCGGTGATGGCGCTCACCGCTCCGGTGATCACCGTCGAGAACGCGGGCCTGCTGCGCAGCGACGCGGTGCTGGCGGTGGTCTCGGTCTCGGACGCGGACGATCAGTCGCCGCTGCCGGTCAGCTACTACGTGAACCAGTTGCTCAACATCAAAGGCGCCCAGCAGGCGTCGAAGTTCACCTTCAACGCGGTCGCCCCGCTGCTGGCGGCGGCGCCGGCCGGCTGCACCTACGACTCGACCGGCCCCCGCACCCAGACGGCGGTGAACGCGACCGCCGGGGTGCTGGAGGAGATCTGCACCGCCGACTGGGGCAAGACGCTCGAGAAGATCGGCCAGCGCGCGTTCGGGTACCGCACCAACTTCCATCTCACCTCGAGCCCCGACCTCACCGCCGGCAAGACGGTGGTGGTGAAGATCGACGGGGTGACGCTCGACCCGGTCGACAGCCGCGGCGCCCAGGTGTGGACCTACGACTCGACTGACAACTCGGTGAACTTCGAGCCGCTCTTCGTGCCCGAGCCCGGCAAGACGCTGACGCTGACCTACTTCGTCGCCTGCATCCCGTAGCGGGTCACATGTTGGTGTCTTGCAGCCACTTGTTGATCGAGTAGTCGCCCGGCGGCTCACAGGGCCCCGGGCGTTGGTAGAAGCACAGCTCGCCCCAGCAGGTGGAGCGGGTGTAGGGCCCGAGCTTCGGCCCGTTCGCTCCCGGTGCGACCATCGAGTTCATGAACGGGGTGTACTTGTCGAGCTCCTGCTGGGTGGAGATCTCGTACATCGGCACGTTGCGGTGCAGGTACGAGTACCCGCCCGTCCAGCCCCAGCCCATTCCCACCGCTCCGATGCCGCAGATCGACGCGTCGGTGCTGAGCGCGGCATAGGACTGCAGGGTGCTGTCCCGGTAGGTCCACAGCGGGAACGGGCCGTGGCGCACCAGCGGCCGGGGGGTGAGCTCCTCCCAATCGTAGCGGCGGGCGCCATCGGCGGAGGCCGCCAGCCAGACGCCGCACGCGAGCAGGCCGACGCGGCGCCGCTGCTGAAGCAGGCGCACCAGCCCGAGGCCGGCCGCCATCACCACGATCACCAGGAACGGGGCGAGGAAGCGGTACTCCTTGTGGCCGATGACCGAGTGGCTGACGAGGATCACCAGCGAAGTCATTCCCAGAATCGGCCAGCGGCGGAAGGTGCTCGCCGAGAGGCCG
>JAGSPQ010000735.1 GCA_018262385.1 Myxococcaceae bacterium
AACCACGAGAAGGTGCTGATGGCGGTCTACGAGGGGAAGGTCAATGCCGGCGCCACCTACCAGGGCTCGCTCGCCGCGCTGCAGCACTCGAAGCAGATCGACCCGCACAACTTCCGGATCATCGCCAAGACGCCGCGCACGCCGCGCGATCTGTTCTGCGTGCGGGCGGACTTTCCCGCTTCGCTGGGGGATGCGCTGACCCAGGTGCTGCTGCGGCTGTCGTCGCGCGACCAGACCGGCCGGGAAATCCTCGCGCCGCTCAACCTCAACGGCTTCCTGCCCGCCGACCGTCACCACTACGACGGGGTGCGCGCGGCCGCCGCAGCGGTTGCGCCGGGCGAGGCGAACTGACCCGAAGGGCCCCGGCCCGGGAAGGAACTCCAGCGATCCTCTTCGGATCCCTCGCGGTTCGTCGATTGCAGCGGACTGCAGCGAACCCGAGCGAGGGGTCGCGATGGCGAAGTTCGTCCCTGTGGCAGTCGTGCTGGCCAGCCTGATCGCCGGATGCGCGCCGGAGCCGCCGGCCGTCACCCTGGAGCTGCCCGTCGGCGTGCTGGCGCAGAGCTCCGACGGCCCGGCGGTGATGACCCGGCCGGCCTCGCACCTCGCCGGAGACCCCGCCCGGGGCAAAGAGGTGTTCCGCTACGAGACCTTCGGCAACGAGGGGTTCTGGTCCGACGCGGCCCGGCTGCCGCAGGGACTCACCGCCGCGAAGCTGACCCCGGCCGGAGCGCTCGGCCTGGGCCTCTCGTTCGACCTCGAGGCGATGGCCTGGCCGACCCGCCGGGCGATCATCGGCGAGCTCAACCAGAACTTCCTCAGTGGGCCGCTGCTCAACAGCCCCGCCACCTTGCTCGAGCTGCTCAACGCGAACGCGGTGATCGGGCTGGTGGTGAAGGACAGCAACCAGGACGGGCAGGTCGACCTGGCCCGCGGCGACAAGCTCGGGGTCTCGTGCGCGCTCTGCCACGCGATCACCGACTCGGCCCTGCTCGACAACCCGTCCGGGGGCTCGATCGGCAGGCGCTTCGATGGGCCGGCGGTGCACACGATCCGAATCGGCGCGCTGCTGGCGCTCGCCGCCAACACCCGGGCGTTCTTCCCGCTGGCGCAGCTGCAGCAGCCCGACGGCAGCTCGATCGGGCGGGCGCCGGCCTCGCGCGGGCTGACCCGCACCTCGAGCGAGGCCGAGCTCGACGCCTACTTCAGCGACCCGGCCTTCTACCCCCGGGGGGCCTTCGATCAGACCGCCGACGGGGTGGGCAACCCGCTGCACGACGCGCCGGTGTTCCGGGCCGATCTGGCCGCGCCGTGGGGAAGCGCAGGGGAGGTGAGCACCCTCGATCACCTCACCAACGCCAAGTACACCCTGGGCCTCGATCCCAGCGCGCTGCTCACTCCCGAGGGCCGCAGCTACCTGCGCCTCACCGGCGGAGCGGCCGGCGATCGGCTGGCGGCGGACTACGCCGAGGTGTTGGAGGTGACCGGGGTGACCGGGTTTCCGTACGTGGACGCCCGGAAGCTCGGCGCGCCGGGTGAGCCGGTCAGCCCGGTCGGCCGGCGGGTCGACGAGCAGAAGTTGGTCGACCTCAACGGGTACCTCAACAGCCTCGCCGCGCCCTGCGGAGCGGTGGTCGACACCGGCGCCGCCGACCGCGGACGCGCGCTGTTCCGCAGCACCGCCGGCTGCACCGCCTGCCACAACGTCACCCAGCGGACGTCGGTGCCCGCCGGGGTGGTGGCGATGAAGGCGATCTTCCCCGGGGACGCGCCGCGGGTGCTCGGCGAACGGCAGGCGCCGATGGTTCCGCTGCTCGACACCGAGGGCAGCACCTTCGACGACCCGATGATCGTCTTCAACGCCAGCCTGCGCGGGCTGCAGCGCGGGGTGGCGCTGCCGCTGCTGATGGACCTGGCGCGCAAGCCGGCCTTCCTCCACGACGACTCGGTGCCGAGCCTCGAGCGGCTGCTCGACCCCACCCGGGGCCCGAACGCCCCGCACCCGTTCTACCTCGCCGACCCGGTGGAGCGGACCGAGGTGATCCGCTTCCTCCAGCGCCTGGACGACACCCGGAAGTAACGGCTGCTACTCCGCCCCGTTGGTGCCGCGCGGCAAGCCTTCCGGATCTCCGAGGATCGACAGCTTCGAGGTCAGCCCCCCGGCCTGCTCGTGCGGCATCTGCTCGCGCGGCGATCGGTAGTACTGCATCGGCGAGTAGAACCCGAGGTTGCTCACCCGCCCGGTGTAGACGCAGGCGTACTGCTCGACCTGCTCGCCGAAGCGCGAGTTCTCGTTGCCTTCCTTGAACAGCAGCCCCCAGTACGGGTTGAAGCCGAGCTCGACGTCCATCTCGAGCGTCGCCGCCAGCTCGGTCGATTCCCGGTAGGTCTTGCGAAGCTTGTCGAGCTCCAGCTTCACCTTCTTGCGTTCCTCGTCCATCGAGGCGCGCTGGGTGGCGTCGAGGGTGGGATCGCGCTCCAGCTTCCGTTCGAGCGCGTTGAGCCGGGCCTTGTGGGCGGCGACCTCGTCGTCCACCTGGGGCAACAGCCGCTCGAGCTCGGCGAGGTGGTCGATCTCCTCTTGCCGGGCCTCGGTGTAGAGGATCTCGTCCTCCAGTTCCTGCACCACCATCGCGGTGCGCCACATCGAGGTCTTCTTCGACTTGAGGATGTCGCCGTAGATGTGATCGCCGACGTAGAGCACCGCCTCCCCGGCGAGCCCGGTCAGCTTCTCGAACTGGCCCAGGTTCCCGCCCTGGTACACCTTGCCGCGCTCGAGCACCGTCGCCTCGCCGAGCACCTTGTTCTCGGCCGAGGTGGTCGAGTCGACCTCGAGGAAGGGCTTGCCGTCGGAGAAGAACCCCGGCTTCGAGGCGGCGGTCACCACCACGTCGAAGTAGTTCCGCCAGCTGGGGTACTCGGCCACCACCCCGTCGAGCAGGTAGCGCATCACCGCGTCGGTGTAGTCCCAGTGCGAGTTGGTGAGGACGAACAGCTTCTTTCCCCCCGAGCGCAGCTTGTGGAGCGCGGGCCCCAGATCCGGATCCTTGAAGATGTAGTGCCCGATGTCCTTGCGGATGATCTCCTTGAGCGAGTTGTCGCGGTGGACGGTGTCGATCGCCTCGCGGATGTCGTCGTACAGCCTGGCGTAGTCGACCGTCTTGCCCTGCTTGCGCTCGATCAGCTCGATCGCGTCAGAGAACAGGCACGCCTCGGGCAGGGCGAAGAGGGTGTCGATCCAGGCGTACTCGGGGTTCTTCAGCCGGATCCGCTCGTTGCGGTACAGCTTGTGGCGCGCCTCGTTCGAGAGCTGCTCTCGCCCGTGGTACGCGCGGCCGACGTAGCCGTAGCGATCGATCTTCAGCAG
>JAGSPQ010000736.1 GCA_018262385.1 Myxococcaceae bacterium
GGCCCGAGTGGGAAGCGCAGGACGTCCCGGGGCCGGCGGCCCACGTCCCCACCCTGGTGGGTGGCTGGATCCTCGCCGCGCTGATCGCGGTCGCCGCGCTGGTCACCGTCGACGGCAACGGAGTGCGGCTGAACGCGATCGACGCGGTCAACCCGCTCAAAGAGCCGAAGAAGACCGACCGCGAGGAGGCGCGGCGCCAGTGGGACGCGCTCTACGCCCTGCGGAAGGAAGTGCGCCGCGGTGAGGCGAAGCTCAACGAGTACGAGGTCGCCCGCAAGGCGGCGATCGCCGATCGGAAGAGCCCGGCTAAATAAACCGGTAGCTCTTGACGATGAACCGCGGCCCGACCATCGCGAGGTTGAGCGAGTCGGCGTCGACGTCGCCCTCTGCCTCGACCCGCGAGCCGGGCTTCTTCAGCTTCCGATCGCCGCCGGCGAGCAGGTAGGTCTTCCCGTCGTCCGAGGCGAGGGTCCAGATCCCCGTCTCGATGTCCTGGAACTTCACCTCGCCGGTGACCTTCACGGCTTCACCGTGCGCAGCATCGCGCGGGCGATGAAGAGGCAGACCAGCGCGTTGAGGACGAGGAACGGAATCGCCATGAACGTGAAGGGCAGCCAGGCCAGCGCCGGAGCGCCCGCCCACGCCGAGTAGCCGAGGATCGCGGCGAAGCCGAGCGCGAGGCCGCCGACCACCGGCCGCCAGGCCTTGAGCTTGATCGCGATGAACGACAGCAGCAGGGGGATCGCCGCGCTGTAGACGATCGGGTTGGCGAGCGAGCCGCGCCCAAAGATGATCTTCTGGAGCCACTCGGGGATCGGCAGCGTCCACAGCACCGACATCTCGGACGGCGCGAGGAAGTAGCGCAGGAAGAACATCCCGATCGTGACCAGCACGAGGGGAACCGCGAACGCGGGTTTGAAGAGAAGGTTGAAGAAGCCGGGGCGCTCGGTCTTGCCCATCGTCAGCAGCACGAAGACCAGCAGCCCGGCGGCCCAGGCCAGCGGGCCCCAGTTGAGATCGCCGAAGGCGTACGCGCCGATCTGCGAGCTGTCGACCGGGGCCTCCACCACCTCGATCCGCGGGGCGACGGTGAGCGCGTCGTCGCCCTCGGCCTCGAGCTTCGCCAGCGCCTTGATCGACGCCTCGGCGTCGATCACGCCGTGGCCGTAGGTCTCGCTCCAGCCGTTCTGCCCCGCGGGCGGGTGGGCGGAGGCGAAGAGCGCCTTCTCGACCTGGTCCGGGTTCTTGGCGCCCGCGGCGTAGATCAGCGCGGCGACCGCGGCGACGTGCGGGGTCGCCATGCTGGTGCCCTGGTAATAGGCGTAGACCGATTTGGTGTAGTCGCCGGGGGCGATGGTGTTCTGCAGAATCCCCGCTTCCTCCCCCTGGCTCTTGTCGCCGCCGGGAGCCGCGACGTCGAGCTCCTTGCCCCACGACGAGTACGGCGCCTTGGTGCCCTTGGGGCCGACCGCGCCGACCGCCACCGAGCCCGCGTAGGCCGCGGGGTACTCGACCACCCCGCGCCCGCCGTTGCCGGCCGCGCAGACCACCACCACGCCCTTCTTGCGCGCGTACTCGATCGCGTTGGCCATCACCTGCGAGCGGCCGCCGCCGCCCAACGACATGTTGATCACCTTGGCGCCGTGATCGGCCGCCCAGCGAATCGCATCCGAGATCGCCGCCGAGCTGCCCGAGCCGAACGCGTCGAGCACCTTCACCGGCATCAGGGTCGCTTCGAAGGCGACGCCCGCGACGCCCGCGGCGTTGTCGGTGGCCTGGGCGATGGTGCCGGCGACGTGGGTGCCGTGGCCGTGGTCGTCATTGGCGTGCTTGTCGCGGTTGACGAAGTCGTAGCCCTCGACGAACTTGGCGCCCTTCAGATCCGGCACCTGCTTGAAGTCGTCGTAGTCCTCGTAGGCGATGCCGGTGTCGAGCACCGCGACCACGATCCCCTTGCCGCGGGACTTGTCCCACGCCCTGGGCATGTTGATCATCTTCAGGTTCCACTGCTTGCCGTAGTCGGGATCGTTGGGGGTAAAGCTGGCCTTCAGCTCCATCAGCGGCTCGGCGGCCTCGACGTCGGGGTTGGAGCGGATCAGCTCGAGCAGCGATTCCTCGTCTTCCTCGCTGACGCCGGTGGCGACGGTGATCGCGCTGTCGACGCCCTCTTCTTCGTCCGCCAGCTCGAGGTCGATGCCCCACCGGCTCTCGATCGCGTCGAACTGGGCCTTGGTGGTGCCGTCGGCGAAGTCGACCACGATCGCCCCGGGGACGTGCCAGGCCGCTTCGTCCGGCAGCTCGTCGATGGTGTAGGCAGGCCGGCTGAGATCATTGGGCGTAAAGGCCGCTTCTTCCTGGTCCGCTCCCCGGGTTTCTCAGTACGAACGTATGAGGCAACGATTGGATCTTGGCGGTGATTCCGGCGAGGTGAGTGAAGTTCCGTTAACCACTGGCAGTTTAGTGTTTCCGCGAAGTTGCTGCTTCGGTCAGGCAGGACACCACCGTCTTGCCTACAAGAGGGAGGCCACGCTGGAAGGTGCGGTCGGCCGACGGCACCACCTCCACTCGGGCGGGGCTGCGGGTAACCATGCTGCGTGACAGGGAATTGTCGTGCTCGCCGACCACGACCCACACCTCGGCCGGCCAGCGGGCGGGATCGGTGGAGGTGGGGCTGACCAGACACACCCCCTCCAGCCCGGCGGGCTTTCGCCGCAGCAGCTCGAGCGCCACCGCGTCCGAGCCGTGGAGGCTCGCCACCAGCACCCCGCCCCCGGCGGCGTTGTCGACCGCCACCTCGAGCGCGGCGAGCGCGTCTTCGATCAGCGCCGCGCCGCTCGAGCGGCTGCCCTGGCTGGCGCCGACGCCGCGGTAGTTGAAGCGCAGGGTGGGAAAGCCGGCCGCCGAAGCGGCGAACGCAAGCTCTGCACCGACGAGGTGATCCATCCCTCCCCCTTCGTCCGGAGGGGGCGGCAGCACCAGCAGCAGCGGGGAACGGGCGCCGCGGTGGGAGACGCCCTCCATCACCTGCTTGCCGACCGGGATCAGCGTCGGGCGTTCGAGGAACTGGCCTTTGGCGACCATGAGCCGACTTCCCGCAGCACGAGGAACTTGAGGTACCGGCCTTCGGGGAACTGCAGGCGGATCGGGTGATCCGGAGGCTGGTAGCGCTCTTCGACCAGCGCCAGCTCGGTGTCGGCGTTGAAGGCGGCCTCTTTGATCGCACCGAGGAAGGCGTCGGGAGTGATGCGGGCCGAGCAGCTCGAGGTGACCAGCAGCCCGCCGGGGCGCAGCAGCCGCAGCGCCTGGCGGTTGAGCGAGGCGTAGCCGTCGAGCGCGGCCTGGACGTCCTTCTGGCTCTTCGCGAAGGCCGGCGGGTCGAGCACGATCAGATCGAAGGTCCGGCCTTCCTGCTTGAACGAGTCGAGCAGGGTGAAGACGTCGGCGGCGAGGAAGTCGAACCGCGAGGGGTCGATGCCGTTGAGGGTGAAGTTCTCGCGGGCGAGCGCGATCGCGTCCTCGTCCTGATCGACGGAGAAGATGCTCTTCGCCCCGCCGAGCGCGGCGTTGACCGAGAAGCCCCCCGAGAAGCAGAAGCAGTTGAGGACGTCGTGGCCCTTCGCCAGGCGCTTGATCAGCGCCCGGTTCTCGCGCTGGTCGAGGAAGAAGCCGGTCTTCTGACCGCGGTAGACGTCGACCAGGAACCGGGTGCCCCGCTCGAGGATCGGGATCGTCTCGGGCGCCGGGGTCCCCCAGAGGATCTTCCCGGTGCCGCGCGCGTCGTCGGCGTCGTCGTCGCGCACCACCTCGTCGCGGCCGACGATGCCCTTCAGCCCGGGGATCGCGGCCTTCAGCGCCTCGACCAGCAGCGGGCGGTACGGGGTCAGGCCCGCCGAGTAGAGCTTCATCACCGCCCAGCCGGCGTAGTGGTCGACCACGACTCCCGGCAGCCCGTCGCCCTCGCCGTGCACGACGCGGAACGAGTCGGTGTCGGTCAGATCGATCAGCGCGTGGCGGGCGTCCCAGCACTCCTTCACCCGGCGGGCGAAGAAGGCGGCGTCGATCACCTCGCCCGGATCGCGGGTGAGCACCCGCACCGCGATCGCCGAGAGCGGGTCGTAGTAGCCGCGGGCCATGAAGCGGCCGCCCTCGGTGAGATCGACCACGCTGCCGGCAGGAATCCGCGGCACCTGCTCGAGCCCGCGCTTGAACACCCACGGGTGGCCGGCCTTGAGGTGGCGGCCCAGGCCGGGCTTGAGCTCGAGCCGAATCAGCGCGCTGCTCATGAGGCGACCCGCTCGGCCTTCGGGCGCGCCTTCTGCGACCGGGCGATCGCGTCGACGAGCTCGCAGAAACCGCGGCCCTCGCGGGCGCGGGTGATGAACTTCGGAGGAGCGTCGAGCCGATCGATCACGTCGAGCACGTTTGCCACCGCGACCGACAGAGAGAAAGCGGCAAACATCGGGGCGTCGTTGAACGAGTCGCCGACGTAGACGAACCGCGGGTCCACCGGGCGCAGCCGCACCTTCCACTGCCGAAAGAGGAAGTCGCGCACCGCCGAACGCTTGTCGAACTGGCCGATCCAGCAGTTGACGTGCACCGACGAGCGCACCGCCGTCACCCCGCGCGCGACGAGGAAGGACTCGAGCGCGGCGGCGCCCTGCGGCCCCAGCCGGGCGTCTTCGGCGTAGTCGATCGCCAGGTCGACCTCGCGGGCCAGCGAGTCGGTCGACAGCAGCGAGCCCTTCACCTTCCCCATCGCGGCGGTCACGATCCGCGTCAGCCGGGCGCGGTTCTGCGCTCGCACCGGCGCGCTCTGCGCATAGCGCTTCTTCAGCCCCTTCGACTCGCGGGCCCAGGCCAGCGCCCCGTTCTCGACGATCACGCCGGCCACCGGCAGCTGGCGGATCCAGCTCTCGCCCCAGCCCGAGGGCCGCCCGCTGACCAGCACCACCTGCACCCGGTGGGCGACCAGCCACTCGATCGCGCGCAGCACGGTGCTGGTGAGCCGGCCGTCGGTGGTGAGGGTGCCGTCGACGTCGGCGAAGACCGCGCGAACCTTCCCGAGGTCCGCCTGCGCCAGCGGCTGGGGGCGATTCAATACAGCTCCAGCCCGGACATCAGCCCGAGGAACTGCTCGCAGGCGGCCGGCACGTCCTCGGGGGTGAACTGGCCCTCGCCCATCGCGCGAAGCCAGTTGTCGAACTCCGAGCTGCGGCCGTAGATCGATCGCGCGTAGACGAGGATCTTCCTCAGGTGCATCACCGATTCCTGGGCGCGCCCCTCGTTGATCAGCGTCAGCACCCGCTCGACCGCGACCCCGCAGGAAGCGACGACCTCGCGATCGTGCTGCATCAGCAGCTCGCGCTGGTTGATCTTCTTGAACGAGGCGATGAACTCGACGAACGGGTTCAAGGCCAGCGCGAGTTCTTTCTTCTTCAGATCCCGGCGAGAGATGGCCTCGACCGACTGCCGGAACTCGATGATCTGCTTCTTGTCCCCGGCGCGCAGAAACACCCAGGCCTTGGCGGTGCCGAACTCCTTCAGCTCGCG
>JAGSPQ010000737.1 GCA_018262385.1 Myxococcaceae bacterium
CCCGGGGATGGGCTTCGCCGGCCGGCGCAGCGACGAAGAGATCATCGCCGAGGTCGATCGCCGGATCGCCGCCACCTTCAGGCCTGAGTTCCTCAACCGCTTCGACGGGATCTGCCACTTCCGCCCGCTGGGCCGGGTGGAGATCCGCCGGATCGCGCAGCGCGAAGTGGGGCGGGTGCTCGAGCGCGAGGGGATTCGCGCGCGGGGGCTGGACGTGGAGGTCGCTCCCGAGGTGGTCGACCTGCTGGTCGAGAAGGGCTACTCGCCCGCGCACGGGGCGCGCTACCTGCAGCGCGAGATCGAGAAGACGCTCACCTCGGCGCTGGCGGTGGAGATCGCCCGCACCCCGCTGCCGCCGGGAACTCCGGTGAAGGTGGTGGCGCACAAGGGGCGGGTGCACGCGATCGCCGAGCCGAAGGCGAAGAACGGGAAAGACGGCGTGGCGCAGGTGCAGCTGCCGGCGGCGAGCGGCCAGCTGGCGAAGCGCAAGCTCGATCGGGGCGCGCTGATCTCCGCCGCCGAGGCGCTGGTCGGGCGCGCCGCCGCGGTGGGCAGCGCCTTCGGCCTTCCGGAGCTCGAGGCCCATCGCCGCGAGCTGCTCGCCGCCTCGCAGGCGCCGGGGTTCTGGGACGACGCCGAGCGCGCGGCCGCGTCGCTGCGCGGGTATCGGGCGATCGAGGCCCAGCTGGGCGAGCTGGATCGGCTGCGGGAGATCTGCAGCGTGGCCCGCCGGCGCGCGCGCGAGGCGAAGAACGACGTGCAGCTCGCCGCCGCGGTGCAGGCGCTGGAAGAGGCGGGCCGCGAAGTGCAGCTGGCCGAGGCGCGGCTGGCCTCGGGCACCGCCGGCGACGTCGACGAGGCGTGGCTCGACGTGAGCGCGGCGTCGGCGGGCGCGGCGGGCGAGGCGTGGGTGGGCGAGTTGGTGCACCTCTACCTGGGCTGGGCGCAGAAGCGCCGCTACGAGGCGAAGGTGGTGGCGGAAGGAGAGGCGCCCAGCCGGGCGGTGCTGCACCTCGCCGGGCCGGGAGTGTTCGGGTTCCTCTCGGGAGAGAAGGGGCTCCACCGCCGGTTCGAAGGAGATCAGCGGATCGGGGCCTACGTGCGGCTGTTCAAGCCGGCGACGCCGATCGAGGCGGGGGTCGAGGTCGAGGTGCGCGAGATCAAGCGCCACCCGGGCCGCTTCGCCGAGAAGCTCGCCTGCGAGGCGAACGCGCGCGACGAGCACAAGGGCCGCGAGCTGAAGCTTACGGGCACCGGCGAGCGCGCCGAGGTCGAGCGACTGGTCGCGACCCTGGTCGACGGGCAGGGTGAGCCGGGCGGAGAGGTGCGGCGCTACCACCTCGGCCGCAGCCCCCGGGTCGAGGATCCCCGCACCGGAGAAGCGACCCCGCGGGTGAAGGACGTGCTGCGGGGCGAGATCGATCTCTTCATCGCCGCCTGGATCTCGCGGCCACCGGCCGAGACTGCTTGACGCGCCACCCCCTCGCCGACGCGGTGGCAGCCACGATCGCCGCGGCGACGGCGTTCGCGCTCTCGCTGGCCGCGGTCTCGGACGTCGACTTCTTCTGGCACCTCGCGGTCGGCCGGCACATCGCGCAGCATCACGCGCTGCCGGGCGAGAACCTGTGGTCCTTCACCGCTCCCGCCCATCCTTTCGCGGCGACGGCGTGGCTGTTCGACTGGTGCGCGTACCAACTGCACGCGGCGTTCGGGATCCCCGGGGTGCAGGTCGCCGTGGCCCTCGTGCTCGGCGCCGCCTTCGCGCTGGTCTTCCTGACCGCGCGGCGGCTGGGCGCGCCCACCGGGTGGGCGCTGACGCTGAGCCTCGCCGCCGCGGCCGCCTCGCAGACCCGCCTGGTCCAGCGCCCGCACGCGGTCAGCTACCTGCTGCTGGCGCTGGTCGGGCTGGGGGTGACGATCGCGCGCGACTCGAAGCGGAGGTGGCCGCTGGTCGTCGCGCCGCTGGTGATCGCGCTGTGGTCGAACTTCCACGCCGGAGCGGTGTTCGGCACCGGGCTGGTCGGCCTGTACGCGATCGCCGCCTGGGTGGATCGCTTCCGCAAACGCGACAGCGACCCCTTCGCCTGGTCGGCCAGCGCCGCGGCGTGCGTGGTCGCGCTGGTCGCCAACCCGAGCGGCCTCGAGGAGATCCGCTACGCGCTGTTTCACCTCCGCTCGGTCACCACCGTGGTCGAGCTGGGCGAGTTCGGCAGCCCGACCCTGGCGACCCACGCCCCCTTCTGGATCCTGCTCGGGCTGGGAGCGATCGGCCTTTGGGCGAAGGGCCGCCGGGTGGACGTCGCGCACCTGCTGGCCTTCGTGGCGTTCGGGGTGCTGGCGGGGCGGGCGATGTACGTCGCGCCGATGTTCAGCATCGTCACCGCGCCGTTCACCGCGGTGAATCTCGCCGCGCTGGCCGCTCCCGTCGCCGGGCGCACCACCCGGGCCTTTCGACTCGCGCTGGCGGCGCTGGCGCCGGCGGGGGTGCTGCTCGGCGCGCTCGCGCTCGCGCCCGAGCCGCTGCTGCACTTCGCCTCGCGGATTCATCTCGGGCCAGATCCGTTCCGGGTCCCCGAGGCGGGCGCGGCGGCGGCGAAGGCGATGGGGATCAGCGGCCGGTGCTTCACCAGCTGGGACCTGAGCGGCTTCACCGAGTTCACGCTGCCCGACTCTCCGGTCTACGCCGACCCACGGCTGCTCGCGTACCCCCCCGAGGTCTTCACCCAGCTCGACGCGGCCGAGCAGTCGCAGCCCGGGTTCGACGCGCTGATGGATCGCTACGGGGTCGAGTGGGCGTTTCGATCGCACCAGGTGATGCGGCTGTCGGGGCTGGGGCGGTTCCCGGTCGAACGGTGGGCGCTGGTGTACTGGGACGAGGCGTCGATCATCTTCCTCCGGCGCGGCCTGCCGAAGTTCGAGGCGCTGATTCGCGAGCACGAGCTGAGGTACTTCCTGCCGGCGGCCTCTCCCTTCGACAGCTGGCGCGAGCTTCAGGGCGAGGCGCGGGCGACCTGGAGCCGCGAGGTGGCGGAAGCGGCGGGGCGCTCGCCGCTGCTGTCGAGCGCGCAGATCGCTTCTTGTCTGCAGCAGACCCGGGCCGGGAACCTCGGCGAAGCCAGCCGGGCCTGCGACGCGGCAGTGGCCGGAGTGCACGAGCGGGAGCGCTTTCATCCGCTCGAAGGGCAGGCGCGGCGGGTCGAAGCGGCGATCGCGCTCGCGTTGCTCGGCCAGGGGTGGCAGCGGGCGGGCGACCCGAGGGGCTTCTCCGAGGCGCTGGCCCAGGCCGAGCTGCTCGGGCGCGGGAGCGCGGAGGTCTTCTCGGCGATCGGGGGGATGTACCTGGCGACCGAGCCGGAGAAGGCGC
>JAGSPQ010000074.1 GCA_018262385.1 Myxococcaceae bacterium
CTTGCCGCGCAGCGCGCACAGCAAGGAGCCGCCCCGGGTGTCCATCGCCTTCAGCTCGTCCGCGCTGCTCACGTAGGCGGTCGCCTGCTCGAAGGTGAAGTCGGTCGGGGTGTTCGCCGCCACCTGCACCGAGAGCTTCTCCTCGCCCGCCTTGACCACCTTCTCGTCCACCACCAGCTCGTAGACCGCCTTCTCGATCGTCACCGCCTCGGTCGCGCTCAGCTTGCCGGTGAACCGCAGCTTGAACTCGGTCAGGCTCTGGCTGACCACCACCAACTCCTGGCTCGGAATCGTCGGCGGTGGCGCTTCCGCCTTCACCTCGACCGTCTTGCACGCCGCGAGCAAGCCCAGCCCGGCCAACAGCCACCACAGGTTGCGAGTCATGGAGTCCCCGTGCTGCATGGTTTCTCGCCCGCGTCGGAGGTCGGGTCGATGGTGCGAATCCGCTGCAGCCGGTACTGCGCCGAGCTGCCCCCCGCGAGCTGGAAGGTCGAGGAGAAGTTGATGAACCCCACCTCGGGCACCCAGATCCGCAGGCCGTCGCTGCCGTGGTCCGGGCTCTCGGAGAACAGCATCTGCATCCCCCCGTCCCAGGGCGTGGCCCGCGCCGGCACCGTGATCTGGCTGGTCGTCGCCTCCGCCAGCGTCACCCGGTAGGTGGTGCTCTCGCTCATCCGGTTGCTGCCGCCCAGCAGCACGTCGGCGTTCGAGGTGCTCTGCAGGTTGCTGCCGACGTTCGCGCCCTTGTCCAGCCAGCCGACCCCGACGATCTCGTTGGCGGTGTTCTTGTAGGTCACCGACTGCCCGCCCGAGAACTCCCGGCGCATCAGCAGCAGGGTGCCGTCCTTGATCCCGAACGAGTCGGTCATCTTCTTCTGACCGCCGATGCTGTACTCGACCCCGATCGTCTTCACTCCGCCCTCGAGGGTGAAGATCTCGCGCACGAACACCCCCACCGCCGGAGGGTTGGTCGCCGTCGGCCCGTCCGCGTACTCGAAGCAGGTGTTGAGCAGCAGCCCGAAGCTCTTCTGCGCCACGCAGTCGAGTCCACAGCTGGTGTCGATCGGCGTCCCCGCATCGACCGGCTTGGAGGGAGTGCCGCAGGCGATCAGCGTCGTCAGGCAGACCAGCAGGAGGCTTCTCATGCCGCCGTCGCTTAGCAGGAAAGGTTGCCGACCACGACAACGAGGGCGGTTCGCTCTACTGTCGCCGTTCAGATCGCCGTGGCTTCCCGTCCCGATTTCAACCGCGCCGTTCGCCGCCTGTTGTGGCACGTCGCCAGGACGATGCCCGAGTTCTCGCACCTCGAGCCATCGCGGATCCTCGTCGTCGCCGGCGAAGCGCGCCGGGCCTCGCACGCCACCGTCAAGCCGCTCGCGTTCGGCGAGGGCCTGCGCACCGACGCGCTGGGCCGCCACAAGCCGCTGGTGAAGGTCGCAGGGAAGCGGATGCTCTACTGCATCACCCTGCGCCCGCTGTTCTTCCGCAGCAGCGGCGCGCGCGAGCGGGTCGCCACCGTGCTCCACGAGCTGTTCCACATCTCGACCGCCTTCGATGGCACCCTCGACTCCACCCGCCGCCACTCGTCGATGGGCAAGCGGTTCGCGGTGAAGTTCCTCCCGCTCGAGCGGCGGCTGTGGCGCGGCCTGCCCCCCGAGCTCCTCGCCCCCTTCGCCCACGACGGCGACGTCCGGGTGCTGCAGTGGCTCGAGCGGCCCTCGGCCTGGCTGCCGGGCGAGAAAGCCAGCTCGCGGCGGATTTATACCGAAGCCCATTTGTTCATCGGAGTGATACGGATGAAGACCCGCCGCGCCAAGGCGGTGCGCTCTCCTCCGACCCACGAAAAGAGCGGCGCCCTCCACTAAAGGTCCTATGCCCCACCCCCTGGTCGAGCAGTACGAGAAGGCCCTCTACGAGCTGCCCGAAGCCTGGCGGGCGCGTCGCCCGCTCGAGGACGAGGTCGCCAAGGCGCTCACCGGCGGGCGCCACGCGGCGATTCGCGGCTTCTGGCGAATCGGAAAGACCGAGCTGATGAAGGGCGCGCTCAAGGCCGCCTGCGCCCGCACCGGCGGCGCCGCGTTCTTCATCGACCTGCGCGACGCCGAGGCCGCCACTCCGGACGGGATCCGCGCCCTGCTGAAGAGCTCGGTCGAGAAGTTCGTCAAGCGGGTCGGCGCCGAGTCGGTGACCGTCGACGCCCTCAAGCCGTGGGCGGCGCTGGGCGAGCTCGAGGCGGCGATCTTCGTCGGCATCGACGAGCTGATCGCGCTCAAGGCGCTCGGGCCCGAGGCGGTCACCTCGCTGTTCCAGACGATGTTCAGCGCGCCGAAGAACGTCCACCTCGTGCTGGTCGCCCACCGGCACCAGGCGATCGACGCCGCGTTCAACGATCTGCTGCTGTGCCGCCCCGACGTGGTCACCTTCCCGATCCCGGTGCTGACCGACGACGAGGCGATCACCCTCGTCAACGCGCCCTGCGACCAGCAGCCGGCGCGCTTCTCGGCCGAGGCGGCAGAAGGGCTGGCCCAGGTCGCCGGCCACCGCCCGTGGGAGATCTTCACCCTCTGCCTGCTCGCCGCCCGCACCCTGCCCGACGACTTCAAGGGCGAAGTGGGGGTGGACCAGATCGAGCCGCTGTTCAACCTCGACGTGCTCACCGCCCAGGAAGAAGGAGCGGCGGTGGTCGAGAACTACCTGCGGGTGCTGGCGACGGCGATGAGCCCGGGTGAGCGCACGGTGATCGATCTGCTCGCGGTCGGCGGAGAAGGCGAGGCCACCGCCGACGCGGTCGCGCTGCTCGAGGAGGCCGGGTGGATCACCTCGGGCGAAGGCTACGCGCTGCGCGGGACGCTGTTCGAGGCGATCGCCAACGGGGTGGCCAGCGGCGAGATCCGGGTCAAGGTCGAGCCGGGCTGAGCCGCGGGCCGAAGGTCAGTTGCCGACGAAGAAGCGCTGCACCAGCTTCTCCATCCAGGCCGAGACCGAGGCCACCCGCGCCGCCGAAGCCCGGGTCTCTTCGGTGCCGCTGGCGATCATCCGCACGTCTTCCGACAGCTCGCCGACCGCCCGCGCCGCGTCGGTGGTGGCCGAGCGCTGCTGGCCGGTGGCGTGAGAGATCAGCTCGGCCGCCGAGGCCGTCTCGTGCACGGCCTCGATGATTCCCCCCAGGTTCTGCAGCGCCGCGATCGCCCGCGAGTGGCCGCTGGCGGCGACCTCGATGTTCGCCCCCGCGCGCTCGCGCACCTTCTCGGTCGCCTGCCGCACGGCGGTGATCAAGCCCGAGACCTCGGTGGCATTGCTCATCACCCGCGCCGACAGCCGCCGCATCTCGTCGGCCACGATCGCGAACCCGCGCCCCGCCGTGCCCGCCCGCGCCGCCTCGAGCGAGGCGTTGAGCGCCAGCATGTCCGACCGATCGGCCACCTCGGTGATCAGCCGGATCACCGCGTCGATCTGCTGCACCGACTTGCTCAGCGAGTCGACCGCGGTCGCCACCAGCGAGGCGTTCTCTTCCACCTCGCTCATCAGCACCGAGAAGTCCTGCACCGCGCTGCTGCCCGCCGTCGACGCCACCTGCGACTGCTTCGACAGCGCGGCCACCGTCTCCGAGCTCCGGGCGATCTCGCCCGAGGTGGCGTTGAGCTGGGCCAGCGTCACCGCCAGGCTCTTGCTGGTGGTGGCCTGGGCGTTGAGCACGTCGGCGCTCTTCTCCAGCAGCGCGTGGGTGTTGCGGCTGCCGGTGCCCAGCTCGGTCGCGGCGACCTTGATCGCCTGGACGAACTCGCGCAGCAGCTGGGCCGACTGGTTCACCGCGTCGTAGAGCGCAGCCACCCCGAGCGAGGGGGAAGAGTTGACGATCGCGCTCTGGGTCAGATCGCCCTGGATCACCAGCCGGGCCAGCGAGTCGGCGGCGATGTCGATCGACTTCTCGAGCTCCAGCGACTTGAAGGTCTCTTCGTCGCGCGCCCGCTTCACCGCCGCCTTCGCCGCGGCGATCAACTTCTCGGCCCCGGGGGGCAAGGGATCGTCCGAGCTCCACTTGCCGGCAGCCCACTGCTCGAACAGCCCGGTCAAGGAGGTGAGGGCGGCGTCGTCCAAGGACTGACTTCCTACAAGAAACCCGGGGTGGGCGCTTCATCCGAGCGCGTGTATGGTCTGCCGCCTCTTGCGCCGATCCCTGCTTCTGTTCCTTTGCGTCAGCGCCTGCGTGCCCACCCAGCCCCCTGCCACGCGGGAAATCATTCACTTGCACGGCAACGCGTATGAGCGCGGCAAGCAACACGGCGAGAAGCTGAAGTCGAAGATCCACAGCTTCTACACCACGCTGCTCACCGCCTCGCTCTTCCCCTACCTCGGCCGCGAGCAGCCGGTGATCGCCAGCCTGCTCAACGAGTACGACGGAGAGCGCTACCAGAACGGCCAGTTCGCCTACCAGCTGCTGCTCGACTCGGCGAAGACGATGGAGAAGTCGCTCACCAAGGCCCAGCGCGACGAGCTGCGCGGGATCTCCGACGGCTCGGGGCTCTCGTACGACGAGGTGCTGGTGCTCAACACCTTCGTCGACTCGGTGCTGGCGGTGCGGGGCATCGCGCTGGCGATCCGGCTCTCGCGCGCGCCACTGCTGACCCGGCTGGAGTTCGTCGGGGCGCTCAGCGACGGCGCCGACAACGACGGTGACGGGCTGATCGACGAGGCCGGCGAGGGGATCTTCGATCCCTTC
This sequence comes from Myxococcaceae bacterium, assembly GCA_018262385.1. Lineage (GTDB taxonomy): Bacteria > Myxococcota > Myxococcia > Myxococcales > Myxococcaceae > JAGSPQ01. Next base: position 4,721 of record JAGSPQ010000074.1, read on the forward strand.
GTCCCCGACGGCTACGCCAACGCGGTGGAGCTCTTGCCCAACACCACCCTCAAGCTCACCTTCCAGGACCCGCAAGGGGTCGACCAGGAGTCGATGCGGCTGGTGCTCAACGGCCAGATCTTCACCCGGGCGCTCGGCGGGCTGGCCTTCGAGAGTCCCGCCGAGGACACCCTGGTGGTCACCTTCACCCCGCCCGCCGCGCTGGCGGCCGGCTCGACCCAGACCCTGGTGGTCACCGCCGGCGACAAGCTGGAAGTCACCCAGCCGCCGCCGGCGCACCTGAGCTTCATGCGCGACGAGGAGCTGCTCTTCACCGTCCAGGGAGCCGGCCTCACCCCCGCCCAGGTCAAGCGGCCGGCGCTGACCGGCGGCCGCACCCGCCCCCCGCCGGTAGGCTTCGCGCTCACCGGCGCCGCCAGCACCGCCGGCCCGCTGCTGGGCCACCACTTCGCGCTGCTCGACGCCAACACCGCCCACAAGCACACCGTGGTCACCGTTCACCATCCCGACGACGGCTCGCCCGCCTACGCCACCGTCGGCTGGGCCGGAGTCGCCTACGGGCTGGTCGGGATGTCCGAGCGCGGGGTCGGCTACGCGTGCAACCCGTCCGACACCCTCGACAACTCGGTGGTGGGCAGCGTGCTCGAGCAGGTCGCCGACCTGTCGAAGGCCCGGCTGAACGCGAAAGGGACGCCGATCGGCTTCGTCGGCCGCAAGGTCCTCGAGACCGCCGGCGACACCCTCGCCGGGATCGAAGTGTTCAAGGCCAACAAGCACGTCTACGGCTGGAACTGCCTGATCGCCGATTCGTCCGGGCTGCTGCGCTCGGTCGAGGTCGACTCCGACGTCTTCAAGAGCGGCGACTCGGTCTTCACCGTCGCCCCCGCCGATCGCGATGCGGCGGGCGAGCGGATCGCCAGCGTGAACGACGAGTCGCTGATCGCCGCCTCGGCCTACCGGGTCAACACCAACGACGTGATCACCTTGAACCTCGCCGGGCAGCGGGTGGTCCCCCAGAAAGTCTGGAGCACCTTCTTCTACCGCTCGCGCCGGGTGGTCGACGCGGTCGCCCGCAAGCTCACCGGCCCCTTGAGCGTCGAAGCCGCCGAAGCGCTGCTGGGCGACGACGAGCTGGTCGACAAGTCCGACAGCATGACCGCCGCGGTGCTCGAGCTGGCGGCGAAGAAGCTCCACTACGCGATCGGCCAGGTGCCGGCCACCAGCGCCCCGTTCCTCACCTTCGACTTCAATGCCCCGGAGAGCGCACCTTGAAGCGGGCCCTCGTGCTGTTCCTCGCCGCCGCCTCCGCCCAGGCCGCCGAGACCACCACCCTGCCGCAGGGGACCTTCGTGGTCGACGTCGGCTATCTCCACTCGACGATCGACAAGCGGTGGGACGGCAAGCGCCACGGCCTCAACCTGATCGAAGACATCCCCCGCTACGAGCCGGGCGGCGGGCTGCAGGGGACCCTCTCGGCGAAGCCGAACGCGCTCTACCAGGGGGTGCTGTTCCAGGTGAACTACGGGATCACCGACTGGCTGACCCTCGCGCTGTACATGCCGCTGATCGTCGCCACCACCGTCGAGACCAACTTCGCCTGGGTGCCGGGAGATTTTCAGAGCCAGCTGGGCCGGCAGTACGACGAGGGCGACTTCTGGGAATGGGCCGGCTCGCTCGGCCAGCCCCGGCCGCCCGCGAAGTGGGTCGGCAACCGCAGCACCCTCGCCGACTTCGTCGTCGGCCTCCGGGCGGCGATCCCCCAGTTCTCGCTGACCCGGAAGCTGGGCTTGAGGCTCGCCGGCACCCTCCAGGTCGCGCTGCCCACCGGCCGCCCGGCGGATCCGGAAGAGGTGGTCGCCGCCGGCACCACCGCCTTCGACCTCCACAGCTTCGGCGACGTCGAGGTCCACGCCGCGTGGGATCGCCCGTTCTTCGTCGATGGCTACGGCGTCCCCCGGCTCAACCTCGGCGGCGACTTCTTCTTCTCCTGGTTCCGCCCCCGGACGATGGTCACTCCCACCGGGGTGAAGAACCCGCTGCTGCTCACCTACGCCCCCTACGTCGGCGCGACCTACGTCCAGGATGCGGGCGACTGGGCCGGAGCGACCTTGAGCCTCGAGGTCTCGCCCCTGCTCGGGCCCACCTTCGGCACCTTCGTCAGCGGCAACGACGTCGAGAAGGCGCGCGCCTTCCCGCCGATGCTCACCTTCCTGCTCGGCTACACGTACATCGCGACCGGCCAGAGCCGCTGGTACTCCGACTCGGCGCTGTGGAACTACGACCGGGAGAAGCTGTGGCAGCCGGGCGACAAGAACATCTTCCGCTTCGGCGTCACCGTCAGCCTGCTGCGGGTCGGGCTCCCGATCCAGCTCTACGCCCAGTACCGCGGCCAGGAGATCATCCCCGGCCGCTTCACCCGGCCCTCCAACGTGCTCACCGCGGGAGTGCGCGCGGTGCTCAAGTTCTGGTGAGAGCGATGCGCGCCGCCCTCGTCTGCCTGCTGGTGCTCGCCCAAGGCTGCGCCGCCAGCTCGCTGGTGATCTACGCCATCTCGCCCGATCACCCCGACGACGGCGCGACCGAGACCCTCTCGCTGCCCGGCCTCAAGGCGCCGGTGACGGTGACCTTCGATGCCTGGGGGATCCCCCACGTCGAGGCCTCCAATCTGGTCGACCTCGGCCGCGCCAACGGCTTCGTCCAGGGCCGCAGCCGCTTCTTCCAGATGGACATGATGCGCCGGCTCGCCAAGGGCAGGGTGAGCGAGCTGGTCGGCGAGCAGCCGCTGCTGTCCGAGACCACCGTCGACTACGACCGCACGATGCGCGGCTGGCTGATCGAGGAGCGCGCGCGGGTCGACCTGACCAAGATGAGCCCCGAGCAGGTCGAGGTGCTCAAGGCGTTCTCGGAAGGGGTCAACGCCGCGGTGAAGCGCTACCTGCCGCTCGAGTACCGGCTGCTCGGCGTCGACCCGGTGCCGTGGGATCCGTCGGACTCGCTCGCGGTCGGGCTGCTCAACGTCTGGAGCGTCTCGCACAACTGGACCCAGGAGAGCACCCGCCTGCTGCTGGCGATGTCGGTCGGGCTCGATCGCTCCGAGCGGATCTACCCCAGCGAGGCGCCGCCGGGCACGCGGACCCTCCACGGCGAGGGGCCGCTCAAGCCGGTGCCGCCGGCGATCGCCCCCGAGCTCGAGGGCCTGTTTCCGTGGAAGAGCACCGCTCCCGCCGCGCCGCCGCCCGAGAAGCACGCCGGCCTCGGGGTGGATCCGATCGCGATGATGGGCGCCTCGAACGCCTGGGTGGTCGACGGGACGCGCACCGTCAGCGGCAAGCCGATGGTCGCCAACGATCCCCACCTCACCCACCTGCTGCCGTCGATCATGGTCCAGCTGCACCTGAAGGCACCGGGGCTCGACGTGATCGGCGTCACCGTCCCCGGGCTGCCCTACGTCCTCGCCGGCCACAACGGGCGCGTCGCCTGGGGCATCACCAGCACCGTCGCCGACGTGATCGACCTGCTGATCGAGAAGGTCGACCCCGCCCACCCCGGCCAGGTCGTCACCGACGCGCCGACCCCCTGCCTGATCTCGACCCGCGAAGAGCACATCAAGGTGCGCGAGGGCGAGGTGATGAGAGAGCAGGTGATGAAGCTGCGCCGCACCTGCCACGGCCCGGTGTTCAATGATCTCCACCCCCGCCTGTTCCCCGAGGGCTCGCCGCTGATCTCGATTCGCTGGCGCACCGAGGGCATGGAGCGCTCGATGGACGTGCTCCTCGCGATGGATCGCGCCCAGACCACCAAAGAAATGGGCTCGGTGATCGCCGACCTCCCCGCCACCTTCAACACCTGGACCGTCGCCGACATCGACGGCCACATCGGCACCTTCCTCTCGGGCGAAGTGCCGGTGCACGAGCTCTTGAGCGGGACCTTCCCCCGGCCCGGCTGGCTGTCGAAGTACGAGTGGACCCGCTGGGCAAAGGGCGAGCAGCTGCCCTGGTCGATGGATCCGGAAGAGGGCCTGCTCGCCCACGCCAACAACCTGATGATCGACCCCGGGGCCGAGCCGTGGGTCACCCCGAACGTCGACGGCGCGCCCAGCTACCGGGTCGAGCGGATCGAGCACCTGCTGCGAGAGACACCCAAGCACGACTCGCAGACCTTTCGCGCCATCCAGCGCGACGTCTTCTCGCTGCGGGCCAAGTACGTGGCCCAGCGGATGCTCGAGGATCTCGGCGAC
>JAGSPQ010000738.1 GCA_018262385.1 Myxococcaceae bacterium
CCGCCAGCTCCTCCGCCGCTCCGAACGCCGGCGCCCAGATCTGCTGCACCGCGTCCGAGCGGATGAACCGCGCCACCTCCGCGAACACCTCGCGCGGTCCTCCCAGCTGCTCCGCCCACTTCAAGCCCCGGGGCGAGAGGTTCGGCACCAGCGGCCCCAGCTCGGCGAGCGGCAGGTGATTGGCCACCTCGGGGCCCTCATCCCGCACCCGCTGTGGAACCCACAGCGGCGCAAAGCGGGTGTGCTGGTACGCGGTCACGCAGCCGGCCTCCTCGAGCAGCTCGGCCCACAGCGGCAGCTCACGGATGTTGAAGATCAACTTGCAGCGGCCCTGGTGCGGATCCCAGTCCCCATGCAGCCGATGATCGCCGCGGGGAATCAGCGCCCGATCGAGGTAGCAGAACTCGGACGGGCCGCGCGAGAGCGCGCCGCGGTACCGGATGAACGCCCGAACCTTCGCCGGGTCGATCGTCAATCCCGTCGGCAGCGCCGCCAGCTTCGCCGCGCATGCCTTCGGGATCCGGTGACGCGCGCTGAACGCAGCCAGCTTCTTCTTCGGCGTCCGCATCAGCTCGGCCAGCCGCTCCCGCAGCCGCTCCGGATCCGCATCGGTGAGCAACTCGTCGAACCGCGTCTTCAGCCCTGGCAGGCTGACCGGAATCAGCCGGGTCAGCAGCTCGCCGTCCTTCCGCCACGCCTCGTGAAGTGCGCTCGCCTCCGACGAGACCTCGCGCAGCCGGTACTGCGGCGCCGCCGCCTGCTTCACCGGCCCTTCGCGGCTCGTCGTCCAGACAGTGAAGCAGGTGCGGACCTTGGTCCCGCGAAAGACGCCGAGGCCGAGGTCCACCGCCCCGCGCAGCGCCAGTCGCGACAGCAGCGTGTGCCGCAGCGGCGCGTAGAGGTACGCATCGAGCAGGCTCGCGCTGGTGATGAAGGCGAGCGCTCCTTCCCGCCGCGCCAGGTGCTCGGTCGCGACCAGCAGGAAGAAGGCGAAGTCGTCTCTCAGGCTCTGCCCCTTGGCGAGCTCCGCTTCGGGGACCAATAACTTCTGCATCCGCGCGAACGCGTGGGGATCGTCGAGCAGCGCCGACCGGCCGTTGTAGGGCGGGTTCCCAAGCCACAGCTCGAACGCACCGGCAGGAATCCGCTTCAGCAACTTGCCCAGCGCCGGGCCGCGCAGCGCGTCGCCCTGCACGACGCCTGCGCCCGGCACGCGCGTCCGGCACTCGCGCGCCGACCGGCTCTCGAGCTCGCAGCCGAACAGCTTCGCCCGAGGAAACTTCTCGGCCGCCGCCGAGAGGAACGCCCCCGCACCGCACGCCGGATCCACGATCGCCAGCGGGCCCTCGGCCGGCACGAACGGCGCGACCGCCTCGAGCACCTGCTGCACCAACCACGAGGGGGTGAAGTAGATCCCGCCCTTGCGTCGCGCGCGGGTTTCGAACCGCTCGCCCAGCGCCTCTTCGTCCACGCTTTGCGTCGTGGTAAGCCGCGCCGTCAAAGTGAGCCTCCGTCGCGTTCATCTTCGCATTCACGGCCTCGTGCAGGGCGTCTCTTTCCGCGCCTGTGCCCGTGACGAGGCGTTGCGCCTGAACGTCGGCGGGTGGGTTCGCAACCTCGACGACGGCGATGTCGAGGCGCTCGCCGAGGGGGAGCCCGAAGCGGTCGACCAGTTCGTTCGCTGGTGTCACCAGGGGCCTACCCACGCAGAGGTCGAGTCGGTGAGCGTTTCCGACGAAGAGCCGGCCTCCGGCGAGTTCGGCTCCTTCGAGGTGGTGCGATGAGCTTCGGCGGCCCGTATCCGCTGGCCCCGATCCCCGCGCTGCTCGGAATCCGCCCCGGGATGCGGGTGTCGGTGATCAATCCTCCTGAAGGGTTTCTCGATGTGCTGCGTCCACTTCCCGAAGGCGCCGAGCTGCTCGATTCCGCGCGAACCGGGCTCGACGTCACGGTGTTTTTCACCAGCAAGAAGGTGGAGTTGGTCGAAAAACTACCCGCCCTGGCTCGGGGCATGGCCGTCACCGGCAAGATCTGGGTCTGCTATCCGCACCGGCTTGAAGGGCCCACCGTCCCGACCGAGGACTTCGTCCGCCTGGCGGCCCTCGAAATCGGCCTCAGTGACAACAAGCTGCTGTTGCTCGATCCCGCCTGGAGCGGCCTCCGGCTGGTCTGGCGCCCCCGGGCGGCCCGGCCTGAGAAGCCCCAGGTCAGTGCGTAAGAATCCGGGCCTCGGCTTTACACCTACATTCAACCGTGAAAGTCTCCGCCCCAATCACAGTTTTGACGGGAGCTTTCCGCCGCCGACACCCTTCGTGGGCTCGGCAGTCCCTTTGGGCGCGAAAGCCAATCATCGGGCGCAGTTAGGCCCCAGCAGTTAACGGTAGGGGGTCTCGTGGCAGAGCTGCGCGAGTCCAACACACAACCAACGCGAAACGCGTTCCGCCCCTCGGCGACCCCTTTGCCCCACGTGCGCTACCAGCTTGGCCAGTCCTGCGTCTCCCGTCCGTCGGGAACGGCCAGTGCCAGTGCGCCTGAAGGATCTACCCATGAGCAGCATCCTGGTCATCAACGCAGCGGGCCGCGAGACCCGCGTCGCGCTGGTGGAAAACGGTCACATCGCCGAGTTCTATCTCGAGCGTAAGAAAGACAAAGGCATCGTCGGAAACATCTACAAGGGGCGCGTGACCCGGGTCCTCCCGGGCATGCAGGCCGCCTTCGTCGATGTCGGGCTCGACAAGGCCGCGTTCCTCTACGTCACCGACGTCTTCTACGACCCCGAGTTCTCGCGCCAGCAGTTCGAGCTCACCGAGGGCGAGCACGACGAGCAGCCGGAAGTTCCCGACGTCGACGCCGACGATCACGCCCCCGATCCGGCGCTGGTGGCCGCTGCGGCCGAAGAGGCCTTGCCCTCGCCCAGCGCTCCGACTCCGCACGAGTTCGAGATGCACGAGCTCCCGCCCGGCGAGCTCCCGCTTCCTTCTCCTTCGGCCGAGATTGCGCCGCCTGCTCCGAGTCCGAGCGGCGTCGAGGCGGCCGCCAGCGCGATTGGCGAGCCGCTGCCCCCTCCGTCGGGTGCGGAAGTGATCGCCGCGGCCGTCGATGCCGCCCAGCCGCCGCAGACGGGCGCGCCCACCGGCGCCCAGGTCGTGGCCCAGGCGCTGGCCGACTCAGGCACCGCGCCCGCCACCGGCGAGCGCCGCGCCCCGCGCGAAGAGAAGGGCCGCGACAGCCGCCAGCGCGAGAAGAACCAGAAGCGCGAAGAGCCCCGGCCGCCGAAGAAGTCCGCGCGGATCGAGGACCTGCTGAAGGTCGGGCAGGAGGTGCTGGTTCAGATCTCCAAGGATCCGATCGGCACCAAGGGC
>JAGSPQ010000075.1 GCA_018262385.1 Myxococcaceae bacterium
CGCGGCGCGGGAGTTCACCTGCGGGTTGTTCAGGTGCGGGCCGTTGGCGTAGGCGACGCCCCAGAAGCACATCGCGCAGTCGGGCGAGAGCTCGGCCGCGTACGCGAAGGAGCGGATCGCCGCGTCGGGGTTGAACCCGTAGGCGAGGTTCAGGCCCTGGTCGAACCACAGCTGCGCTTCGCTCGACGCGTGGGAGACCGGGCGCTGATGCGGGCCCAGGCCTTCCAGCTTCGGGGGCGCCTTCCGGGCTGGAGCGGGAGCCGGCTCGACCGGCGCGGGCGCAGGCTGGGTGATCGGCCCCGGCGGGCGGCGGATGGGCGTGGTGCAGGACGCGAGGAGCAGCAGCGCCACCAGGTGGATTCGGGTCGGCATGGCGAGGCCCGGTGCAAAGGGGGATCCAGCCGGTCTCACCGAGCGACCGGGTTCCGGGAACTCGCGGCAGCGCAGAATCTGCGATCGACCCCGGCGCTTCCGCTGGGCAAGGAAGACAAGTGCAGCCGCCAGCAGCCACAGCGCCCGCGTGGGTAGTGCGGGCTCGGACCGCTCGACCGTGGCCCCACCACCGACGGGGTTGGGCTGGAACTCTTCCTTGCGGGGGGGGCGCGCCGGGTTGCCTGGCCTCGAGCAGAGGTGGAGTGCTGGACCCCCGCCCAGCGGGGCTAGGGCACTCCACCTCCTCGCTGACCAACGCAAGGAAGAGCCGCGGCCTCACGAGTCGGCGGTCGGGCCACGGTCGAACGGTCCGAGCCCGCACTACCGGCCCGCTCGAGACCGCCGCTGGCCATTGCCCCCGCCTGTTTTCCTGCCCCGAGCCGACGAGGAACGCTCGAGCGCCGCCGCACTCCACCTCCTCGCGGACCACCGCAAGGAAGCGCCGCGGCCTCGCACGTCGGTGGTCGGGCCACGGTTGAGCAATCCGACCCGCATTCCCGCCCCTCGACTGCGCTCAAGATGAACGGGCGCCCCTCCGTTCATCCCGAGCTCGCGGGTGGCGACTACTTCTTCACCACCTTCAGCTGCGCCGAGTTGTCGAACTTCGAGCCCTTGCCGGCGAACGCCGCCAGGTCGGCCCGCACCGCGCCGATCGCCTTCAGCCGGTCGGCCATCGCCGGGTGGTGGTCGTCTTTCCCCTGCGGCAGCTTCTGCAGCAGCTTCTCGTACTCGCCCGCGTCGTAGCCGGCGAAGGTGGTCAGCTCGACCGCGTACTTGTCGGCCTCGAGCTCGTCCGGCGTCGACAGGCCCGAGGTGATGAAGTCGTCGATGAACCCGTCGGCGAGCGAGGAGATCAGCCCGGCCGCCATGTCCTTGCTGTCGAGGTCGAAGTTCCCACCCGAGAAGAACTTCGCGTACGCCGCCGCCTGCCGCAGGTGGGGCGCCATGTCGAGGCCCTTGGCGAGCATGTAGCCGCCGGTGGTGGCGAAGTCGCACTGCTTGTACTTCACCGCCGAGTAGTTCTTCAGCGCGTGCCGCCCGCTGATGTGGCCGATCTCGTGAGCGAGCACGGCGGCCAGCTGCGCCTCGTTGTCGATCATCTTCAACAGGCCGGTGGTGACGAACACGTAGCCGCCGGGCGCGGAGAACGCGTTCACGGTCGGGCTCTCGAGCACGCCGAAGGTCCAGACGATCTCGGGGCGGGGCGAGTAGCTGGCGAGGTTGCGGCCGACCTGGCTCAGGTAGGCGTTGAGGTTGTTGCGCTCCGAGTCGGGCAGCTTCACCTTGCCCGGCGTCTTCTGCGCCGCGGCGAGGGTGGCGAGGTTCTTCTCGGTGTTCCCGTCGATGAAGAAGTGCGCCTTGTTCCGGTCGGTGAGGCCGACGGCGATCGCTCCGCCGATGGCCCGCTCTTCACCCAGCGGCACCTGCTGATCCTTCATCGGCAGGCAGACCCGATCCGACTCCTTCTTGCCTTCGACTCCCGCCATCGCGATCGAGCCGGTCTCGTGCGCCCCCGAGCGCACTGCGCCCTGGACGTCGCCGCGGGCGATCGCGTTGAGCGTCGCGCAGCCCGACGAGCTCAGCAGCAGCGCTCCCAGCAATCCGAGCTTCCTCATTTCGCACCTCCCGCCAGCCCAGCGACTTTCTGGTGGTTGGCGATCGCTTCCGGGGTGCCCTGGTTGTTGTTGTGCTCCTCGAGATAGATGATCTCGCACGCCGCCTCGACCGCGCTGGGGCCCTTGGCGTCGGCGTACTTGGTCGCCGCCGGAGTGAGCGCCTTGGTCGCCGCGCCCGAGCTGGCCACCGCCTGAGCGGAGATCGCCTTGCCGTCTCCGGTGAGGAACTCGTTGGCCGGCTTGCTCGGGGTCAGGTTCGCCTGGAGCACGAAGCCTTCCTTCCCGCCCGCCACCACCTTGTGGAGCGTCTTCTCTTTGCCGTCCGCGCCCTTCCACGTCACCTCGGTGCCCGGCTGCAGGGTCTGCAGCACCTTGGCGCTGAAGCTTGGGTCCTTGAGCAGCTTGGTGTCCTTGGACTTGATGAACAGCTGGCGATCCGCCGCCAGCCCGACTCCCCCGGTACCGAGGGCGGCCAGGGTGGCCCACCCGATGATTCGCTTCATGTGTGTGACTCCTTTTCGTTGCTGCTCACTTCTCGAGAGGTGAAACCGCGTCCCAGCTCGCGGGCGGCGGGGCGGTGAGGTACCGCTGGCAGAGCGCGAGCAGCCGCTGCGACGGCCCATCGCTCTGGTCGACGCCGAGCGCCGCGGTCAGCCGCCGCTGGGCCTCTTCGAACTTTCGCGCCCGGTACAGCATCAGCGCCTGCCCATAGAGCTCGACCACCTTCGCCTTGTCGAAGTGCAGCTCGCCCCTGAGCGCCAGCAGCTCGTAGACGGTGGTCGGGTGGGCGCTGCCTTCGACGCGCACGTGATCGAGCTCGCGCGCCTCGACGTGCTCGCGCACCTGCTCGTACGTGCCGGCGCCGATCAGGATCAGCGTGCCGAACACCTTGTTCGCTTCCTCCAGCGTCTCGGCCAGCCGCACCTCGTCGCCGATCGCGGTGTAGTCCATCAGCTGCTGGCTGCCGATGTTGCCCACCAGCATCGTGCCGGTGTTGAGGCCGATGCGGGTGTAGACGTCGGGCAGCCCCTCGCTGCGGAAGCTCTCGCGCAAGGTGGCGACCGACTTCTGCACCGAGAGGGCGGCCTTGCACGCGCGCAGCGCATGATCGGCGAAGAAGTTCGGCGCGCCGAACAGCGCCAGCACCTTGTCTCCGATGTACTTGTCGATGCACGCGCCCTGGACGGTGATCGAGGGGGTGACCGCCGAGAGGTAGCGGTTGAGCAGCCGCATCAGCGCGTGCGGGTCGCCCTGGTACTTGTCGGTGAAGGCGGTGAAGCCCTTCAGGTCCGAGAAGAAGGCGGTGATGAGCAGGTTCTCGCCCTCGAGCTTCGGCAGCTTCTTCTGCTCGATCATCTGATCGACCAGGTCCGACTCCATGAAGTGCTGGAACGCGGCCTTCATCCGGGCGCGTTCCTTGTCGGCGAACAGCTTCTCCCACGAGGTGGCGAGCACCGAGGCCAGCGTTCCGGCCAGGCCCGGCAGCGCGGAGAGGATGTGAATCTTGGTCGCGACGAGGAAGCCGCCGGTGAGGAGGAAGAAGCCGATGTAGAGGGCGACCGGCCAGCCGATGTCGACGAAGGTGTTGCGGACCACCAGCACCAGCGACGCCGAGAAGGTAGCGAGCAGCAGCGCGAGCAACAGCGAGACCCAGAACGGGGCGCGCAAGATGAACTGGCCGTCGAGCAGGTTCTGCAGAATCGCGGCCTGCTTCGCGACTCCCGGGGTGTTGGCCTCGAGCGGCGTGCCCTTGATGTCGCCGGTGCCGGTGGCGAGGCCGGCGATGAAGACGTACTTGTCCTTGAAGCGCTCCACCCCGCCGTCGACGCCGTTCTTGTAGCGCAGCACGTCGTCCACCGGGATGGTGTCGAACTTCTTGTAGAGCGTGCCGCCGTAGTCGATCTCGGCATCGCCCTCGGGGTTGATCCGGATCTCCTTCTTCCCCAGCTTGAGCAGCCCAGGAGACAGCTCGACCTTCTCGGCGCCGTAGTGGTCGGCGGCGACCGCCACCGGGAGGGTGACGTAGTCGTTGACCCCGTCGGAGTAGACGAAGCGGGTGAAGCGCATCTTCCCGTCGCCATCCGGCTCGTGGTCCACGGTGCCGAAGCCGGCGATCACGTCAATCACCTGCTCGATCGCGGGCAGCGGGTACTGCGGTCCGACCGGGCCTTCCTCGAACCTCGGCACCTTCAGCCCGCCCTTCGCCTCGACCGGGAACGCGTAGGCCCGGGCCGCCTTCACCCGCAGCTCGACCAGCCGGGCCTGGGTGGCCCGGGCCGCCTCTTCGGGGGTGGGCTCCTCGGGGAAGGTGTCCTCGGCGAACGGATCTCCGGGCGCCGCCTCGCCGCCGGGCAGCTTCTCCGGCGCGGGCTCGGGCTTGCCGGGAGGGGCGCGGTTGAACGGGATCTCCTGCCTGGGCAACGGGGTGGCGCCGGAGAGCATCCCGAAGCCGAGGTAGACGGGGATCTGATCCGTCTCGATCTGCTTGCCGAGCGCGATGTCGCCGAGGATGTCGGACTTCGACTCGTCCATCACCGCGTCGAAGACGATTCCCTTCGCGCCGACTTCCTTCAGGTAGCCGAACAGGTCGGCCCACAGCACCCGGTCGTAGGGGAAGGAGCCGTAGCGCTGGCGCCAGGGCTCGTGCTGGTTGATCGACGCGAAGGTCGAGTCGGTGATGCCGACGATCACGATGTCCTTGCTGCGCTTCACCTCGCCGCCCGGCGCGTACTTCCAGGGGAAGTCGGGGTGGCCGGTGAACTTCCCCAGCCCGTCGTCGTACGCGCCGCGCTCGCTGCCGCTGATTCCGAGGAAGTCGGTCTCCCACCAGACGATCGCGCCGGCGGTAGCCAGGGAAGCAATCCCGAGGATGACCCACAGGTTGCGGACGAATCTCAGCTTGATCAGCAGGAGCGTCTTTCTCACCGGGCGCGCACTCTAACCCCATCGATCGGCGGCGGAGGCGATCGATCGTCCGATCAAAAGCTGGCCGAGATCCGCGCCTGAAACTCACAGTCGTCGGGCCGGCTGCGCCGCAGGGCGCGAACGAACTGGGCGAGGGCTTCCTCTCCCGCCCGCACCGTCTCTTCCTGCCCGAGCGGATCTTTGCGCTGGGCGGCGTCGAGGTACCCGCTCGACAGCTCGGCCAGGCGGCTGGTCGCCAGCTGTACCGGGCCGGGCGCCTCGAGCGCGAACTTCTCGAGCAGGGCGGAGAACCTCTCGGTCAGCAGGTTCCAGCGCGCGAGGGCAGGAGCGACATCGCGCGCCAGCTCGAGGGCGCAGAGCGATCCCCAGGCCTCGAGCAGCGCGGCGAGCTCGGGGTGGGCGAGCTGCTCGAGCTGGGCCCGCGCGACCTCCGGCTGCCCGGCCGACTGGTAGACGTTCGCGGCGAGCCGGCCGAACGCGGCGGCTTGCCGGCTCTTCGGTTGAACCGCGCGCAATCGGGCGGCGGCCGCCCGCCAGTCTCCGCCGAGCAACGCCGCCGCGGCCTCGCCCAGCAGCGCTTCGTCGGTGGCGCTGGTGCGGGTGAAGTCGAGCGCCACCGGGCCGGGGGGCGGGCACGAGGTGCAGCCGGCGCCAAGGTACACCGCGGTCAGCCCGGCGCCGGGGGTCTCTTCGAGGTGGAACAGCGCGGGGTGAAACGGCTCGATCCGGAAGGTGAGCGCCAGGGTGGAAGCCCCGGCCTCGGCGCGCAGTCGGTGCTCGCCGGGGGCAAACCGCCGCGGATTCTCAGGGGGGCTGGAGGCCGGCTGGCCGTCGACGAACAGCCGCACCTTGCCCGCGGCCCAGAGGATCAAGGGGGTGGTCTGCGCCGCCGCCACCAGCAGAGGGACCGGAGCGTCGGCGTCCGGGCACCGCACCCGCGGCACCGGCGCGGTCCAGGTCGGAGGGGGGCGGGGACGCTGGCTCCACCACAGGCCGCCTGCCGCTCCGAGCAGGATGACCGCGGCGAGAAAGGCGAGGATCCACCAGCGCATTGGCGCGGCGGAGGGTACGGCAGATCCTTTCCGGCAGCGGTGCGTTCAAGGGCGCACCATGAAAAAACTCCTCCGCGCCGCCTGTGTCATCGCCTCCCTCGCCGTCCCCTCCGCCTTCGCCGCCGATGCGCCCGCGAAGCCTGCGCCCGACGGGCAGGCGCAGGTGGAGCAGAAGGATCGCCCGACCCTCGAGGTGGTGTTCGTGCTCGACACCACCAGCTCGATGAGCTCGCTGATCGAAGGAGCGAAAGAGAAGATCTGGTCGATCGCCTCGCGGATGGCATCCGGCAAGCCCTCGCCGCGGATCCGGGTCGGGCTGGTGGCCTTCCGCGACAAGGGCGACGCGTACATCACCCAGAAGTTCGACCTCACCGACGACCTCGACACCGTCTACAAGAACCTGAAGGGCTTCCGCGCAGACGGCGGCGGGGACACTCCGGAGCACGTCGGCCGCGCGCTCGGCGAAGCGGTGAAGCTGATGTCGTGGAGCCAGGACACCCGCACCGCGAAGATGATCTTCCTCGTCGGCGACGCGCCTCCGCACGACGACTACCAGGACGGGTGGGACAGCCGGACGATGGCGAAGGCGGCGATCGCGAAGGGGATCGTGGTGAACACCGTTCGCTGCGGAGCCCAGGCGGACACCGAGGTCTCCTTCCGCGCGCTGGCGAAGCTCGCCGACGGCAGCTTCGACTCGATCGGGCAGGGGGGCGGGATGGTGGCGGTGGCGACTCCGTTCGATGACGAGCTGTCGAAGCTCAACGGCGCGGTCGCCGACACCACCGTCTACGGCGGAGCGGCGCGCGGCCGGGAAGAAGGCGAGAGCCACAAGCGCGACCTGAAGGCGATGCCCGCGGCGGCGTCGGCGGACCGGCTGAGCTTCCGCGGCAAGAGCGGGCTGGGCGCCTCGGGGGGCGGGAGCGTGGCGGCGGTCGATCTCACCGCCGCGCCGGAGAAGGTCACCGCGATGAAGGAGGAAGAGCTGCCGGACAACCTGCGCAAGCTGAGCAAGGAGAAGCAGGTCGAGTTCCTCAAGCAGCAGAACGCCCAGCGGCAGGAACTGGAGGCGAAGGTGGTCGAGGTGAACAAGAAGCGCGACGCCTGGATCTCGAAGAACGCGAAGACCGAGAAGGACTCGTTCGACGGCCGGGTGTTCGAATCGGTGAAGAGCAGCGCCGCGAAGGTCGGAGTCGCGTACTAGCTTCTCGTCGGTGACGACAGTCGTGATCGCTGGGGGCACGGGCAAAACGGGCGGGCGTCTGGCCGAGCGGCTGGGCGCCCGCTTCGCCGTTCGCCGGCTGGGCAGCGGCACCAACCTGCTGTCGCTGTCTTCGGCCGAGGCGGCGCTGGCGGGAGCACAGGTGGGGGTCTATCTCGCCCGGGCGACCCGCTCGCCCTACCGGCTGACCCAGGCGAAGCAGGCGGATCTCGAGCTGCTGATGGCCGACTCGTTCGCCCGCGCCGCCGCCCGGTGGGGGGTGCGGCGGATCCTCGCCTGGCGGTGCGGGGCGGACGACGAGCGACTGGTCCCCCTGGCCGCGGCGGGAGTTCCGCTCACGGTGGTCGACTCGGCTGAAGAGCTCGAGGCGGCGCTGCAGTCCGAGCCCGAGCACTCCAGCCGTTCGGACGCGCTGCTGGCTCCGCAGCCGGGCGCGGAGCCGGGGGTCTGCTCGCTCCAGCGGCTGCCGCTGCCCGCTGGGTGGACCGCCGAGCAGGCCACCCGCGCCTACTTCGAGTGGGTGGCCGCCCATCTTCCCGGAGTGAGCGCCGTCTGCACCGGCGACGCGTGGACGCTGCGCGCGTTCGGCGCTCCGATGCTGTGTCTGTCATTGATTCGGGGCCGCTCGACCCGGGACTGCGCGGTGCTCTCCACCGGCGGCGGGTGGCTGGAGGGCGCGTTCGCCGGCAAGGGCCACTTCGAGTTCCGGATCGTCCCGACCCCAGCGGGGCCGGCGCTGTTCACCAACCTGATCGGCTTCGTCCCTGCCCTGCCCTTGCTGCTCTACCGGCTGAGCCAGGCGCCGTTCCACGCGTGGGTGATGGCGCGGTTCGGCCGGTGGCTGGCCACGAAGTAGCCGTGCAGCGGGCGGCACGGTTGTGCCAGCGGCTGCGCTGCCTTGCCGGCTCCGCGCCGCACAGACCCGCGAAGACCGGCGGTGGCATGCCCGCTGCTCAAGGCGGCGCCCATGATCCATCGAATCGCAGCAGTGCTGGCAGTGGTGGTGGCGGTCGACGCCGTGGCCCAGCCAGCCGACGCACCGCTCGCTCCCCCGCCCGCCAACCTCAGCCTCAGCGCGCGCTACTTCGAGCAGATGGAGCGCGATCTGCAGGCACGCGAAGGAACCGCCCGCGTGGTCAAGGGGCTGGGGGTGGGAAGCCTGGTGATCGCCCACCTGGGCGCCGCCGCGTACGTGATCGGGGCCCTCGACAACTCCTTCAAGGTTCTCGAGGGCGCGCTCGCCAGCGCGTTCTTCCCGGGCTCGGGGTACTCCCCGCCGCGAAACGACTACACCCCGCTGCTGGGAGTCGCCACCGTCGCCCTGGTCGCCGGACTGAGCACGATCATCGCCGGCGCGCTGACCAGCCGAGGGATCGACCGCGAGCGCGAGGAGCTCGCGCGGTTGCGGCAACAGCGGCTGGCGTCGGTGGCCCCCGAGCTCAGCAGCGCCGAGATCGAAGCGATGGTGTCGGCCCGCGCCGCCGCGGCGCCGGAGCCGACCGCGCCTCCCACCGAGTCGCCGACCCCGCCCCCGGACGCGCCCTCCGAGCCGCCGAGGAAGCCGCTGCGTCCGCCGCTGGCCCGGTAGGTTCCGGCCCGTGAGCTGCATCTGAATCCGCTCGATGGCGCGGGCATTCGTCGGCACGAGCGGTTGGGTCTACCCGGGGTGGCGGCAGCACCTCTACTTCGACACCCCGGT
>JAGSPQ010000739.1 GCA_018262385.1 Myxococcaceae bacterium
AACATGGCCCCGGTCATGCTCGAAGACGAGATGCGCCAGAGCTATCTGGACTACTCGATGAGCGTGATCGTCGGGCGCGCGCTCCCCGACGTCCGCGACGGGCTCAAGCCGGTGCATCGCCGGGTGCTGTTCGCGATGCAGGATCTGTCGAACACCTGGAACCGGGCGTACAAGAAGTCGGCCCGCGTGGTCGGCGACGTGATCGGCAAGTATCACCCTCACGGCGACGCCTCGGTCTACGACGCAATCGTCCGCATGGCCCAGCCGTGGTCGATGCGCTACCCGCTGGTCGACGGCCAGGGGAACTTCGGCTCGGTCGACGGCGATTCGCCCGCGGCGATGCGTTACACCGAAGTGCGGATGGAGCGTCTGACGGACGAGATGCTCGCCGACCTCGACAAGGACACCGTCGACTTCGGGCCGAACTACGACGGCACGCTGCTCGAGCCGCTGGTGATGCCGGCGCGCTTCCCCAACCTGCTGGTCAACGGCAGCGACGGAATCGCGGTCGGAATGGCGACCAAGATTCCCCCCCACAACCTGGGCGAGGTGATCGACGCGACCCTGCTGCTGCTCGACAACGGCAAGGCGACGGTGCACGACCTGATGAAGTTCGTCCCCGGCCCCGACTTCCCCACCGCCGGCTTCATCAGCGGCCGGCAGGGGATCTTCAACGCCTACTCCACCGGCCGCGGACTGATCTCGCTGCGCGCGCGGGTCGAGATCGAGACCGAGAAGAAGAACGATCGCGAGAAGATCGTGATCACCGAGATCCCGTTCCAGGTGAACAAGTCGCGGCTGATCGAGCGGATTGCCGAGCTGGTCACCGACAAGAAGCTCGAGGGGATCAGCGACATCCGCGACGAGAGCGACCGCGACGGGATGCGGATCGTGATCGACCTGAAGCGCGACGCGATGACCCAGGTGGTGCTCAACAATCTGTTCGCCAACACCCCGATGCAGACCACCTACGGCATCCAGTTGCTGGCGATCGATCAGGGTCAGCCGCGGACGATGCCGCTCAAGGAGATCCTCGAGCGGTTCATTCTCCACCGCCGCGAGGTCGTCACCCGCCGCAGCCGGTTCGAGCTGAAGAAGGCGAAGGATCGCCTCCACATCGTCGAAGGGCTGCTGGTCGCCCAGTCGTTCATCGACCAGGTGATCGCGGTGATCAAGGCGTCGAAGGACACCGACGAGGCCCGCTGGGGCCTGATGAACATCCTCTCGCCCGCGCTGGCCCAGCACCCCAGCTACCAGCACCTGCCGAAGATCGATCTGCCGGCGGTGAAGAAGCACATGGACGAGCTGGTCGCGCGCGCCCACCAGGAAGTGGCTGCGTACACCCGGGTCTCGCACGACTACGCGGCGGGCGGCTTCTCCGAGCTGCAGGCCAACAACATCCTCGAGATGCGGCTGGCGCGGTTGACCGGGATGCAGCGCGAGGAGCTGTTCAAGGAGATGATCGAGCTGTTGAAGGACGTCTCCCGGCTGGAAGACATCCTCCAGAACGACTCGAGCCTGCTCAACGTCATCCGCAACGAGCTGAAGGACGTTCGCGAGCGGTTCGCCAACCCCCGGCGCACCGAGATCACCGGAGACGTCAGCGAGCTGTCGACCGAGGATCTGATCGCCGAGGAGGCGATGGTGGTGACGCTGTCGCACGCCGGCTACGTCAAGCGCAGCGCGGTCACCGAGTACCGGGCCCAGCGCCGCGGCGGACGAGGGAAGACCGGCGCGACGACGAAGGAAGACGATTTCGTCTCTGATCTCTTCGTCGCCTCGACCCACGCCTACCTGATGCCGATCTCCAGCCGGGGCAAGCTGTACTGGCTGAAGGTCCACGAGATCCCCGCCGCCAGCCGCACCGCCCGGGGCAAGCCGATCATCAACCTCGTCCAGTTCGCCGAGGGCGAGAAGCTGGCCCAGGTGCTGGTCACCAAGGACTTCCCCGAGAACAAGTTCGTCCTCTTCGTCACCCGCAAGGGAGTGGTGAAGCGCACCGACCTGAGCGCGTTCTCCAACGTGCGCCAGAGCGGGCTGATCGCGCTCGGGATCGAAGACGGCGACGTGCTGGTCGGGGTGAAGATCACCGACGGCACCAAGGACGTGCTGCTGTCGACCGCGCAGGGGATGAGCATCCGCTTCCCCGAGGAAGAAGTGCGCTCGATGGGCCGCGCGGCGTACGGGGTGAAGGGAATCACCCTCGACGCGGACGACGCGGTGGTCGGCGCCGAGGTGGTCGACAAGGGCGCCACCATCCTCACCGTCACAGAGAACGGCTACGGCAAGCGCACCGAAGAGACCGAGTACCGCTCGCAGGGCCGCGGCGGGAAGGGGATCATCGACATCAAGACCACCGAGCGGAACGGCCGGGTGGTCGGTGCGGTGCAGGTGAAGGACGACGACGAGGTGATGATCGTCACCAACGGCGGGATGTTGATCCGGATGAAGGTGAAGGAGATCTCGGTCATCGGGCGCAACACCCAGGGCGTCCGGCTGATCAGCATGGAGAGCGAGGCCGAGAAGGTGGTCGGCATCTCGAAGCTCCCCGAGATCGCCGCTTCGCTCGAAGGGCCCGACGGGGGAGATCTTCCTCCCGACGAGGGCGCGCCTCCGGCTGCGTCCAGCGAGCCGACGTCGTCCGAAGCCAGCGCCGAGCCCCCGCCCGAAGGCGAGCCCGAGACCGAGGGCTGATCGCCGGTCACCGAAGCTGCCAGGCCAACGAGCCGTTCAACGCGGAGGACGCATGGGTTGGGACGCGGTCGTGTTTGGAGAGCTGAAGGTGCCGGCGGCGAACGCCGAGAGCTGGCTGACGACCGAGGTCGCGCCCTCGGACTTCAAGGGCTGGCCGGACTTCTTCGACGCCGACTTCAAGCCGCGCACCCCGGAAGTGTTGCTCGAAGAGCTGAAGGAGTCGGCGCTCGAGCCGCACGAGTTCCTCGACCTCACCCTCGCCCCGGGTGGGCTGACGGTGCGGGGGATGATGGCGAAGGACCCGCTGCTCGACGCCCGGATGCCGCTGGCGGTGCTGTGGCGCAGCGCGGCGCAGCACGGCGGCAGGGGGGAGCTGATCTTCTTCGGGTACCAGACGATTGCGTTCGGCTACCGGGTGAAGCTCGAGAAGGGGAAGTCGGTGGTGAAGCTGCTGACGAAGGCCGAGCAAAAGGCGATCGAGAAGAGCAAGCCGTACCAGCAGCTCGACGCCAGGGCCCACGCCGCGCTCGACGCGCTGCTGGGCGGGAAGGCGAAGGGCAAGGCCGGCAAGGGCGTCAATCCCTTCACCGGCCGGCCCGCTACCACTTCCAGCCGAAGCCGATCGAGCCGACCATTCGCAGGTAGGTGAAGGTGCCGAGCTTG
>JAGSPQ010000740.1 GCA_018262385.1 Myxococcaceae bacterium
TCCCGCTCCGACGAAGAAGTGAAGCGGCTGGGGGACCTCGCCGCGCAGGTCGGCGGGCAAGTCGAAGGGGACCCCACGCTCGAGATCGGGGGCGTGGCGGGCCTCGAAGAAGCGGCCGCCGGCCAGCTCTCGTTCTACGGCAACCCCCGCTACAAGCAGGCGCTGGCGAAGACCCGGGCCTCGGCGGTGCTGGTCGGGGCCGACGCGCCGGCTGCCCCCGCCGGAGTCACCTGGGTCCGGGTCGACAACCCGCACCTCGCCTTCGCCCGGCTCTCGCAGAGCTTCTACCCCCGGCCCTGTTTTGCGGCCGGCCGCTCGGACCGTGCGTTCATCCACCCCGAGGCGACGGTTCATCCCGAGGCGACGGTGATGCCGTTCGCGACCGTCGAGCGCGGCGCGGTGATCGGCGCCCGCGCGGTGCTGCACCCGGGGGTGTTCATCGGCGAGCACGCCCAGGTCGGCGACGACTCGGTGCTCCACCCCCACGTCACCGTCTACGACCACTGCCGCGTCGGCCAGCGCTGCATCCTCCACGCGGGCGCGGTGGTGGGGGCCGACGGCTTCGGCTTCGCGTTCGACCCGAAGGGGCCCGAGCACGTCAAGATTCCCCAGGCGGGGATCGCGCGGCTCGAGGACGACGTCGAGCTCGGCGCCTGCAGCTGCATCGATCGCGCGACGCTGGGCGAGACGGTGATCGGCCGCGGCTCGAAGATCGACAACCTCGTCCAGGTCGCCCACAACGTCACCGTCGGGCCGCTGAGCATCCTCTGCGCCCAGGCCGGCATCTCGGGCTCGACCACCCTCGGGCAGGGGGTGGTGCTCGGAGGCCAGGCCGGGCTCGCCGGCCACCTCAAGATCGGCGCCCTGGCCCGCATCGGCGCCCAGGCCGGCGTTCCGCGCGACGTCGAGGAAGGCGCCCAGCTGATGGGAACTCCGACGATGCCGATGCTGGGCTGGTACCGATCGTCCAGCACCTTCGAGCAACTGCCGCAGATGGCCCGCGAGCTGCGCGCGCTGCGCAAGCGGGTCGAAGAGCTGGAAGCACGCGAAGGACATCGCCCGGCCAGTGCAGAGCCGGCGATGAAACGAGGGGAGAGCAAGTGAACGACGAGTCGAAGCCGGCGATGGACGTGATGGAGATTCAGAAGCTGCTGCCGCACCGCTACCCGTTTCTGCTCGTCGACCGGGTGACCGAGTGCGTGCCCGAGAAGCGGTTGGTCGCGTACAAGAACGTCTCGGTGAACGAGCCCTTCTTCCAGGGCCACTTCCCCGGCCACCCGGTGATGCCGGGGGTGTTGATCCTCGAGTGCATGGCGCAGGCGTGCGCGCTGCTCGGCTACACCTCGGGGGGAATCAGCCCCACCACCCACGTCACCTACCTGATGAGCATCGACGGCGCGAAGTTCCGCCGGCCGGTGGTCCCGGGCGACAAGCTGGTGCTGACGATCGAGGTCGTGCGCCACAAGGGAATGGTGTGGAAGACCCGCGGCACCGCCACCGTCGACGGGAAGCTGGCGGCCGAGGCGGAGTACCTCGCCACCGTGGTCGAGCTCGGGAAGATCTGACGATGGCGATCCACCCGACCGCGATCGTCGACCCGAGAGCGCAGCTGCACGGCTCGGTCGAGGTCGGGCCGTACGTGGTGATCGGCCCGAAGGTGAAGATCGACGAGGGCACCACCATCGGTCCGCACACGGTGATCGTGGGCGACACCGCGATCGGCAAGCGCAACCGGATCTTCCAGTTCGCCTCGGTGGGCGCCGAGCCGCAGGATCTGAAGTACGCCGGTGAGGACACCCAGCTTCAGATCGGCGACGAGAACCTGATTCGCGAGTTCGCCACCCTGCACAAGGGGACCACCGGCGGTGGCGGGGTCACCCGCATCGGGAACAAGAACCTCTTCATGGCGTACAGCCACGTCGCCCACGACTGCCAGGTCGGCAACGGCTGCGTGCTCGCCAACAGCGTCGCGCTCGCCGGGCACGTCGAGGTCGGCGACTTCGTGGTGCTTGGCGGGCTGGCCGGAATCCACCAGTTCACCCGCATCGGCAAGCACGCCTTCATCGCCGCCGGCGCGGTGGTGGTGATGGACGTGCCGCCCTACTGCACCGCCCAGGGAGATCGCGCCGAGCTCGCCGGCCTCAACTCGGTCGGCCTCACCCGCCACGGCTACACCGAAGAGCAGATCCGCCGGATCAAGGAGTCGTACCAGCTGCTGTTCCGCAGCAAGCTGGGGCTCAACGAGGCGCTCTCGCGGATCAAGGCCGAGTTCGGCAACCACCCCGAGATCGCGTTCTTTCTCGACTTCGTCGGCAGCAGCAAGCGCGGGCTCACCCGGTGACCGTCCGGGCCGGGGAACCCCTTGGCCTGATTGCCGGCAGCGGGCGGCTGCCGATGCTGTTCGCCACCGCCGCGCGCGCCGCGGGGCACCCGGTTCACGCCGTCGCCCACCGGGGCGAGACCGACGCGGGCCTGGCCACCCAGGTCGACTCGCTCAAGTGGATCCGGGTCGGGCAGATCGACGCGATCATCACCGAGCTCAAGCGCCGGGGCGTCGAGCGGGCGGTGATGGCGGGGGCGATCGGCCGGGTGCGCTCGCTCACCTCCGCCCGGCCCGATCGCGGCATGCTCCGGATCGCCGCGTCGCTGCGCTCGCTGCGAGACGACGAGTTCTTGCGCGGAATCGCCGCCTACTTCGAGCGGCGCGGGATCGCAATCGTCGCCGCCACCGACTACGTGCGGCAGGTGGTCGCGGTCGAGGGCCACCTCGCCGGCCCGCCGCTGACCCCGCTGCAGGAAGCCGACGTCGCGCTCGGGCGCGAGGTGGCCGGCGCGCTCGGCCGGGCGGACGTCGGGCAGACGGTGGTGGTGAGGCACGGCGTGGTCCTCGCGGTGGAGGCGGTCGAAGGCACCGACGAGGCGATCCGCCGCGGAGGGCGGCTGGGCGGCCCCGGCGCGGTGGTGGTCAAGCGCGCCAAGCCCGGCCAGGATCTGCGCTTCGATCTGCCCGCCGCCGGCCCGGTGACGCTCGAGGTGATGCGCGAGGCGGGCGCGAAGGTCCTCGCGATCGAGGCGGGCAAGACGGTGCTGCTCGATGGCGAGCTGCTCTTCAAGTGGGCCGCCAGGCTGGGCATCTGCGTGGTGGGCATCCGGGTGGAGTAAGAAGCGATCTCGCCCATGGCCGCCTCAGCTCCGTTCCAGAATCGTGAACTGAACGGTGAGCTGCTCCTCGAAGAGCTGTCCGACCTGCGCCACGCCCAGATCCAGCAGAAGCACCTCAACGACTGCGTCGCCAACCTGCGCAGCCTCGCTGGCAGCCGGGTGTCCGAGGCGTCGCAGCAGCTCAAAGCGCTCGCC
>JAGSPQ010000741.1 GCA_018262385.1 Myxococcaceae bacterium
CGGCCTGCCAGTCGCTCTGCAGGGCGACGCTGGCGAAGTCGTCGGCCAAGGCGGCCTCGATGCGGTACTCGATGGCGCCGCTCGCGGCCGCGCTCGACCAGCTCAAGCCTCGCTCGAGGCCGGGCGTGAAGGCCGGCAACGAGGCCAGCACCGGGATGGCCGGTGGCTGGGTGTCGATGCGGGTGCTGGCGTCGGGCGTTTCGGGCGCTTCCTCGGTGTTCGCCACCGCGTCCGCCGCCCGGGTGTAGAAGGCGTACAGGCCGTCGCCGCCCGTCGTCGCGGCGTCGAAGGCAATGGGGCTCGTGGTGAAGGGGCCGCCCGCGTAGATCTCGTACGCGGCGCCGTCCTTCGAGAAGTAGAGCTGGACGCCAGACACGCCCGAAACGGAGTCCGTCGCCGCCCACTCGAGACTGACGGTGGAGCTCGCCTTGTAGGCCGCCAGATCGAGCAGGTGCGAGGCCGGGGCGGTCGCGTCCTGGCGGCTGTGGGCCGCCGGGGAGAAGCCGGAGGGGTTCTGCGCCACGTCACAGGCGCGCACCCGGTAGAAGTAGTGCTGACCGTCCGCGAGGTCAGAGAAGGTGGCGGTGGTGTCCGCGATCCAGCCGCTGTTGCCCACCAGCGACGTGAAAGCGGAGTCGAGGGCGCACTCGGCGTAATACGCCGTGGCGCCGCTCGCAGTCTCGTTCGACCAGGTGAGGCTGCGCGCCAGGCCGGCCGTGAACGGCGGCAGGGCGGCCAAGAGCGGCATGTCCGGCGGCGTCGCATCGAGCGGCGTCACCGGCGCCGAGCTCGCCGACAGCAGGCTGCTCTGCAGCACCGGCGTGCCGCCGTAGGCGAGCGTCACCGCGTACTGATAGGTGGTGCCGAACGCCGCGCTGGCGTCCCGGTAGGTGGTGTCGGCCAGCACGGCGCTATTCAGCTTCGTGAAGGCGATGCCGTCGGTGGACCGGTGGACGTTGTAGCCGGCGATGGCGCCGGCGGCGCCGCCGCTGTGGGCCTTGTTCCACACCACGTCCACGAACCCGGCCCCCGCGCTCGCCACCGGCACCGGGATGGGGCGCACGGTGAGGGCGGGATACTCGTCGGGATCGAGCGAGGTCAGAACCTTGGTCGTCACCCCGTAGTAACCGGCATGGGCCGTCGTGCCAGCGCCGGTTTCGAACTCGAGGAGGGCGGTGTGCTCGTCGCCCACCAGCCACGGGCGCGCCAGCGCGAAGCCGACGTCCTGCAGCCAGTAGCCGGCCAGCGTCGCGCCCGAGACCACGCTCGTGCGCGTCGCGCTGTCGCCGCTCCAGTAGATCTGCACCGAGGCGGTGCCGTCGGTCTCCGGCACACCCGGCGCTTCCAGGACGGCGCCACCCTCACTGTGCGTGTTGCCCGCGTACGCCGCCGTGGCGACGAACGGCACCAGGGCCACCAGCACACTGAGGAGGAGCCGAGTCCAGCGGGGGTTCGACCTGTGGAACATCGCTGAGCTCCTTGGGCAATTGCGGACACTACGAACCAACGGACTGCGAATCGCTCGGGCCGCGTTGCCGGCACCCAGCAGGTCTGCCGGTGCCGGACTCACGAGGCAGGGTCGGCGCGACGCACCTCGTAGAGCGGTCTGCGGATCAACGGGTGCCGGGGAGGACCGGCGAGTGTCGAGGTGTCTGCCTTGGACGGGAGGGAACCCCAGCCGTCCGCGGCCCGAGCGGAGTTCGAAGGACTCCAGCCTGGGAGTCCACGTAGCGGACGATCACTCCTACCGGGTCACGCGCGGGCGCCACCCATTGATGTCGCTCCTCAGGATGATGCCGTAACCCTGGCCCGGGGTGATCGCGAAGTCCGGACCCAGCCACTGGCCGCCGAGGTAAAGGGTGCTCTGCGGCGCCCCGGTGGCGCTGTCGTAGCGGACGAGCTTGGCGACCGCCGTCGGCAGCGGGCCGCCGTTCAGGTGCTCCAACAGGCTCTGGGCGTTGGCGTAGGCCGCGTTGTACGGCAGGCTGAACCAGTAGATGTTGGAGAGATCGGTCTTGAACTTGAAGTTGAACCCCAGGCTCGGGTTGTGCGCGCCCACGAGCGCCTGGCTCAAGTTCGACTGCAGGGTGATCGCGTAGGCCTCGCCGGCCGCGACCGGGAAGTTGTCCCCCACCCAGGCTCCCGACGGGTCGTAGGCGAGCGACTGCAGGGCCTGCGTCGCCGGGTTCAGGCGGGTGATCTTGCGCACCGGTCCGGGCACCGGGCTGCGATTGAGGTCGTTGACCAGCGTCTGGGCGTCGGCGATGCCGGCCAGGTACGGCAGGGCGATCCAGTGAACGTTCTCCTGGGCCGGCGTGTAGCCGAGCGACAGCTGCGCCTTCTGGGCCAGGGCCGACAGCGCGTAGGACTCGCGGCCGGTCGCCGACACCGCCAGCACGCGGTAGTAAGTGCTGGTGGTGGTGCTCAGTGCCCCGGCATCGGTGTAGGTGGCGCTGGTTGCGGTGCCGATCAGGTTGGTGTGCGCGGCCGTGTCGGGCGCGAAGTTCGGATCGGTGCCGCGGTAGACGTTGTAGTGGTGGGCGGTGAACGGGCTGCCCGCCGAGTCGGTGACCACCGGGCTCCAGCGCAGGAGCACGCTCGAGCCGCTCTTCACCGCCGACAGGCCGGCCACCGGCGACGGGGGCGGCATTTGCAGCGGCCGGGCGCTCACCTCGGCGGTGTTGAGGTTCTTGTTGCTGGCCCCGTCGCTGCAGCGCATGACGTAGTAGTACGTCTGCGACGGCGACAGGCCGGAGACCTGGTAGCGGACCTTGGCCTCGTCGAGCTGGGCCAGGAACAGGAAGTCGGTGTTCGTCTTCTTGTAGTTGTGCACCTGGAAGGCCAGGGTGTTGCGGCCCTGCACCAGCACGTTGGCCGCGGCACTGATGTCGATCCAGCGGAGGCTCGGGTTCGGGTTGTAGTTGGTCGGGGACGCCAGGTCGAGGACTCCCGTCCACGAGGGGTTGGTGCCCGACTCGGCCAGCGAGTTGTAGTTGGCCGGATCGTCGAGATTGGCGCGAGCCACCTCGACGCCGTTCAGGTAGGCGATGAAGCCGTCGTCCACCAGCACGCCGAGCATGAGGGCCTGCGGCAGCGCCGTAAGGGTGAAGTTGGCGCGGAAGTAGACCGAGGTGTACACCCCGTTCATGTCCGAGAGCGTGGTGGCGGGCTGATAGCGGCTGTTGGTGTCGTAGCCGAAGGCGCCCTCGCCCTGCAGCCACCCGGAGTCGTCGAAGTTGCGGTCCTTCCACAGGGCCGGCGGCGACGAGGTGCCCTTCAGGAAGCGCCAGGCGGCCCCCAGCGGCACGATCGGCTGGCTGCCGGCGACGGTGGTCAGCGGGGCCGTGTAGTT
>JAGSPQ010000742.1 GCA_018262385.1 Myxococcaceae bacterium
ATTCCCCCGCAGACCCACTTCTAGAGGAACGAACCATGAACCGGAGAATCGGAAGTGCGCTGGCAGTGGCGGTGGGAATCGGCGCGGTGACCGCCGCGGGCAGCGGCTGGGCCGACGAGTTCACCAAGCAGGACCAGGAGCGGTGGGAGAAGGAGTACCAGACGGTGGTGGCGAAGGGCCGCGAGCTGTGGACCAGCCCGAAGCTGGGCACCAACAACGTCGCCTGCGCGCAGTGCCACCCCAACGCGGCCAACACCCACCCCGAGACCTACCCGAAGTTCCAGAAGCAGATCGGCAAGGTGATCACCCTCGCCGAGATGATCAACTGGTGCCTGCGCAACCCGCTGCAGGGCAAGCCGCTGGCGCTCGATGATCCGAAGATGATCGCGATCGAGGCGTACGTGGCCGAGGAGCGCCGCGGGGTCGCGCTGGCGCCGGGCAAGCACTGAAAGGCGTTACCCCGCCGAAGCGAGCCGGGCGAGGCGCGCATTCGCCTGGGCCAGGGTGGAGCAATCCTCCACCTTGAAGCCGCCCAGCCGCAGCAACCGCGCCGCGGCCGCGCTGCGAGCTCCGCTTCGGCAGTAGACGGCGATCGGCGCGGTGACCGCCGCGGGCAGCGGCTGGGCCGACGAGTTCACCAAGCAGGACCATTCGCTCATCGGTTCACTGCCTCCAGCTCTTCAGAGCCAGCGGCGGCCGCGGAGGATTCACCGCGCCTGAACTGAATCGGTGTCCGGACCCTTTGGCTCCAATGGCCTGAACGGGCTTCACGGCGCGTCGTCGCCGGGAGCCCCCCATTCTTTTCAAGGAGCCGTCCATGTCCCAGGTCCTTCCGTTCCCGCCTTCTCACGCCCCCGGCAGCTTCACCGACGAGTCGGTGCGCGCCCTGGTGAGGGACGAGCTCTCCCGCCACGTCGACGGCCGGCTCGAGCAACTGGAGGCAGAGGTCAAGCGCCTCGCCCCCCGCACCGTCAGCAACCGGGCCACGATCGTCGTCTTCAGCGCAGACATGGACAAGGTCCTCGCCGCGCTGGTGATCGCCACCGGCGCCGCCGCGATGGGGATGGAGGTCTCGCTCTTCCACACCTTCTGGGGCCTGAGCGCCCTGCGCAAGGGCCGGCGCTTCGAGGGCAAGGACGCCGTCGAGAAGGCGATGACCGCGATGATGCCCGCCGGCCTCGGCGACCTGAAGACCTCGCAACTGGGCTTCGCCGGCCTCGGCGCGCGGCTCTTCCGCGCCCGGATGCAGAAGAACGGCGTCCAGTCCCCCGAGGAGTTCCTCGAACTCGCCCGCGAGCTGGGGGTGAAGTTCATCGCCTGCCAGATGTCGATGGAGGTGATGGGCATCCAGAAGGAGGAGCTGATCGACGGCGTCGAGTTCGCCGGAGTCGGCGCCTACCTCGGCGACGCCGCGGACTCGAAGGTCACCCTCTTCGTCTAACCCCCTTCCAGGAGCAGTCGTCATGGCCAATTCACAGTCGAAAACCGAGATCACGGTGCAGGAGCTCTACGAGCGCCTCTATCGCCCCACCGAGCCGGGCCAGTGGTTCCTGCTCGACGTCCGCAACGAGGACGAGGCGAAGGGCTGGCGGGTCGAAGGGCCCGCCGCCGTGCCCTACTTCCACCTGCCGTACTTCGCCTTCATCGATGATCCCGAGGCCGCGCTGGCCACGGTGCCACCCGGGCTGGGCGAGGCGGTGGTGGTCTGCGCCAAGGGCAGCTCGTCCGAGTTCGTCGCCGAGTTGCTGCGCGACGCCGGCCGGCCGGCGGTGAACGTCGCCGGCGGGATGATCGCCTGGGGCGACTTCCACGTGCCGCTGCAGGTGCCGCTGAACCCCGCTCAGCAGGGCCGGTACGAGCTGTGGCAGTTCAACCGGTTCGGCAAGGGCTGCCTGTCCTACGCGGTGATCGCCGGCGGCGAGGCGATCGTGGTCGACCCCTCGCGCTTCCCGGCGCTGTACGAGGACTTCGTCAAAGCCCGCGGCGCGCGGATCGTCGAGGTGCTGGAGACCCACGTCCACGCCGACCACCTCTCCGGAGGCGCCCAGCTGGCGCGCCGGAACCAGGCCCGGTACCGGGTGCTCAACGCCCACGGCGCCGAGCCGGTGCTGGGGATGGAGATCGCGCCGCTGGACGGCGACGTCGAGATTCGCCTCGGCGGAGCGAAGGGAGTGACCCTCAGTGCCAGGGCGCTGCGGACCCCGGGGCACACCCCCGGCTCGACCTCCTACCTGGTCGATGACCACTACCTGCTGTCGGGCGACACCCTGTTCGTCCAGGGCGTCGGCCGGCCGGATCTCGGCGGCCACGCCGAGGAATGGAGCCGAGAGCTCTTCCACTCGCTCAAGCACGTGGTCGCGGGCCTCGGCGACGAGGTCCAGGTGCTGCCGGCCCACTTCGGCAGCTACGAAGAGGCCGACCGCCAGGGGCTGGTGCGCGGACGGCTGGGCACGCTCCGGTCGAACAGCCCCGAGTTCGCGATCACCGACCCGGAGGAGTTCGTCCGCACGATGAAGGCCGGAGTGAAGGAAGCCCCGGCGATCTACGGCGAGATCATCAAGGCAAACCTGGGGCTGATCGACCCGGGCGACAAGGCCGGTGAGTGGGAGCTCGGGAAGAACGAGTGCGCCGCCACCGCCGCGAAACGACGCGCTGCCCAGGGCCGCGCTTAACCAAAACCACGAATGGAGAAGTCAGCAATGGAAGAGAAAGTGCTCGATGCGCGCGGGCTGAAGTGCCCGATGCCGATCGTGAAGTCGAAGAAGGCGTTGCAGGAGCTGTTGGCCGGCCAGGTGCTGAAGGTGATCGCCACCGATCCCGGCTCGGTGCTGGATTTCCAGGGCTGGGCGAAGACCAACCCGTCGTTCCAGCTGGTCGGCCAGCGCAACGAAAAAGACGAGACCGGCCGCGACCTCTACGTCCACCTGCTGGCGAGGAACGGATGAGCGCGGTGCTCGACTGGCGGATCGCCGGGGTGTTGCTCGGCCTGCTGGTGACGGTGGCGGTGGCGCTGCAGGGGCCAATCGGCGTCTCCACCGCCTACGTGACCACCGATGCCCTGGCGGTCAACGCGGTCGCCCCGCGGGCGTTCGAGCAGCTGACCTACCTCGAGAAGGTGGGGGCGAAGGTCAGCCCCGAGTGGATCGCCGTCGTGGGAATCGCGCTCGGCGCCGCCCTCGCCGCGGGCCTGACCCGCACCCGCACCCGGGCCTCGATTCCCGCCCACTGGCGTGAGCGGTTCGGCGGCAAGGCGGCGCTGCGCTTCGGGGCGGCGTTCGCGGGCGGGTTCCTGGTCCTCTTCGGCGCCCGGCTCGCCGGCGGCTGCACCAGCGGCCACATCATCAGCGGGATGAGCCAGCTCGCAATCTCCGGGCTGGTGTTCGCCGCCGCGGTGTTCGCCGCCGGCATCCCGACCGCCCTCACCCTCTACCGGAGCCGGCGATGACTCCCCTGACCGCACTCATCTCGCTCGGGGTGGGCCTGCTCTTCGGAGCGCTGCTCCAGCGGGTCCAGGCCTCGTCACCGGATCGGATCATCAAGACCCTCACCCTGAAGGACACCACCATCCTCAAGTTCATGCTGCTGGCGATCGCGGTCGCCGCCGCTGGGATCGGGGTGCTCAGCCTGCTCGGCCTCGGGCACCTGAACGTCAAGCCGCTCTCGCTGCTGGCGGTCGGCCTGGGCGGGCTGGTGTTCGGAGTCGGCTTCGCGCTCGGCGGTTACTGCCCGGGAACCTGCCTGGTCGGGGCGGCCGAGGGCCGGCGCGACGCCTGGTTCACCATCCTCGGCGGGCTGGCGGGGGTGCTGGCCTACGCGGTGTTCTACCCGCTCGCCACCGCGGCCCCTCGCCGCCGCGGCCCTGCTCAAGCCGCTCGACTTCGGAAAACCCACTCTCGCCACGGTCAGCGGTCTTCCCGCCGGCCTGGTGGGCCTCGCCTTTGGAGCGCTGATGGCTGCGGTCGCGTTCCTCCTCCCCACCGCAGTGCGCAGGGAAGCCCGTTAAATGAACAAGGTTCAAGTCGAAGTCGGCGGGGTGACTCCCGCGGTCGAAATCCCGAGCGTGGAGCTGGCCCCCGGCCCTCCCGCCAGGGCGCCCGCTCCGTTGCTGAAGAAGGTCGCCACCCTCGCCCCCGGGGTGCTCGCCTCGCTGGCGGTGGGGACGATCTCCTACCTGATCTCGATGCGCACCCCGGCGCTCAGCCCGCTGATCTGGGCGGTGCTGATCGGCGCCGGCCTGGTCAACACCGGGCTGCTGCCGAAGGCGCTGGCGCCCGGGGTGGCGTTCTCGGCCAAGCAGCTGCTGCGGCTGGCGGTCGGGCTGCTCGGGCTTCGGCTGGCGATCGGGCAGGTGCTCGCGGTCGGGCCGACCGGAGTGATCGTGGTGCTCGCCGCGGTGGGAGGGACGTTCGTCTTCACCGCCTGGCTGGGCAAGCGATTCGGGCTGCCCCGGCCGCTCGCCACCCTGCTCGCGGCGGGGACCTCGATCTGCGGCGCGGCGGCGATCGTCGCCGTGGCGGGCGCGGTGGAGGCGAAGGAAGAGGACACCGCGGTGGGGGTGGGCGCGGTCACCCTCTACGGCACCCTGGCGATGCTGCTCTACCCGGTGCTCGGCCGGGTGTTCGGCCTCACCGCCGAGCAGTTCGGGCTCTGGTCCGGGGCGTCGATTCACGAGGTCGCCCAGGTGGTGGGCGCGGCGTTCAGCTTCGGCAGCGCCACCGGCTCTACCGCGGCGGCAGAGCTGGCGACGGTGGTGAAGCTGGGGCGGGTGCTGACCCTCGCTCCGATCGCGCTGATGCTGGCGCTGCTGTTCCGGCGCGGGAAGGCGAAGGGCGGGGTCAAGGTGCCGCTGATCCCCTGGTTCATCCTGCTGTTCATCGCGACGATGATCGTGCGCTCGCTCGGGGTGCTGCCGCCGGGGGTGACCGACTCGCTGGTCAAGGGCGACACCTTCCTCCTCGCGGTGGCGATGGCCGGGCTGGGGCTCGATCTGAAGTGGTCGAAGATCCGGGCGGCCGGGCTCAAGCCGCTCTACGTCACCGGGATCGCGACCGTCTTCATCGGGGCGCTGACCTTCGGGCTGACGCTGGCGCTCAGTCGGTGAAAGCGCAGCAGCCCCGCCGTTAGGGTTGTCCATGACGATCGAAGAGCAGTCGTTGCTGGAGAAGGCGAAGGGTGGCAACCCGCGGGCGATGGACGCGCTGCTGGCCAACCACCAGAAGCAGGTCTACCGGTTCGGGCTGCGGATGTGCGGCTCGGAGGACGCGGCGAAGGACGTGCTCCAGCAGACGCTGCTCACTGCCTTTCAGACCCTGCACCAGTTTCGCGGCGACGCGGAGCTGTCGACCTGGCTGTACCAGATCGCCCGCACCTACTGCTCGAGGTCGAGGCGGCGGAAGGTGGAGGAGCCGGCGCGGTTCGAGCCGGCTCACTCGCCCGAGGCGCTGGGGATTGCCTCCGAGGCGGCGGGCCCGGAGGAGCTGGCGCAGGCGAAGGGCATCGGCGAGGTGCTGGAGACGGCGATCCTGGCGCTGCCCGACAGCTACCGCGAGGCGTTGATCTTGAAGGACGTGGAGGGGCTCA